>NZ_JBUZWC010000018.1:0-73805 GCF_055329585.1 Virgibacillus sp. GM2-2
CACTTATATTAATCATTCCTGGGTGGCTTACATTATGGTTAGCCATATTTGCTGACATGGGAGCTACCTTGATCGTTGTTCTTAATTCATTACGATTAATGAATGCGAAGTACAGTGATTAGTGGTTTCTAAAGAGGGGTAATTCGATTAAATTGAATTATCCCTCTTTTTAGATTGGATTAAGTAAAATTATTTCTAGATCATCGACATTAAAATCCAGTAAATCCACCGAACAAATAATTTGTTAAAAACGAGATGATTTTTCTCATCCAGTTAAAGTAAAGTATGATACCCATTAAAATCATTGTATAACCACCAATCTTCATGATTAGTTGACTATATTTATTAATACACCTTAACTTTCTTATAAAGAATGTTAAAAGAAGAAATGGTATGGAAAAACCAATAACATACCACATCATATAGAATAGACCTGCGCTTGGATTAGTCATCCCTAATGCGATAACAGCTGCTAAAATTGGTCCGGTACATGGTGTCCATCCAGCTGCAAATCCCATCCCTATCAAAACCGTTCCAATATAACCAGATGGTTTTTTCTTAAACTTTATCCTTTTGTCAACCATTAGAAAATCAAGTTTTAACAAACCTGTAATAACAAGGCCAAAAAAGAATATTAAAATTGCCCCTATTTGTCGTAATAGTTCTTTATTTTCAACAAAAAATGTACCTATAAAGGAACCCGATAATCCTAGAACTAAAAATATGACCGAAAATCCTAATAAAAAGAAAATTGAGTGTAAAATAGCTAGGCGCTGCATTCCTTTTTTATTGGTTAAATCTTCTACAGTCATTCCCGTTATGTATGATAAAAACGCAGGATAGATAGGTAATGTGCACGGAGATAAAAAAGATAAAAGTCCTGCAACAAACGCAAAAAGTATCGTTACATCTTGCATAGGAATGCCCCCTTCTACATTTATGGTTGAATTAATTTCATGTAATCTATTACACTTTGTTGAGTCATACTTCCTGTTATAATTTTAATTACCTTGCCATTTTTATCGATTAAATAGGTAGTAGGGATTGGACCAATTCCATATTGTTGTGTCACCGCTCCATTTCTATCCATCAATATAGGGAATGTTAAACCGTAATTATCAACGAAGCTTTGCGCGACTAAATTAGTTTCCTCAATATTTACAGCAAGGATTTCAACACCACTATCTTTTAACTTTTTATAGGCGTTCTCCATATATGGCATTTCCCGTTCACAAGGTTTGCACCATGTACCCCAAAAATTTAAAAATACCCCTTTACCTCTGTAATTTTTGAGCTGCACACGTTCACCTTGAAGCGTTTCTAATGAAAAGTTAGGTGCATAATCACCAACAATGACTGGAGAAGTGTCCTTTATTTGAGTAGAATAAATGGTATAGGCAATAGCTGATACCATAATCAGTAGCAACAGAGTTCTCAAATATTTTCTTTTTTTTCTTTTCTTCACTCTTTCTGTATTCATACATACCACCACCTAGTAGTCTTGTTAAAAATTGTATCTTTTTTCATTCTATATGTTGTTCGCAGCCAGCTACATCATTCTCTACATCTTCAAGCACTACATCAAACATAGTTAATAGATCACGAACCAACTGATTTCTCACTCGATAATAGACAAACTTTCCATCTTGTCGTCCCATAATAAGTCCACAACCTTTTAAACAAGCTAAATGTTGTGAAATGTTCGATTGATTTCCTTCAAGATCAGTGACAATTTGAGAAACAGTTTTTTCTTTTCCTTTTATGCATTCCAATATTTGAATGCGTGTCTTATGCGAGAATCCATGTAAAAATTTCATTTTTGTGTCCAAATCAACCTCTAACATGTATATCCTCCTATTATATTAGACTTTGCTAATATGATTTGCTATTATCACATTAGCAATACCTAATATGTGTGTCAATCTTATACCATTGAATATTTTTTGAACAATTCATGATTAAAACTATTACTATGAATTTTGATGGTAAAATTGTAATATCATAATAAGAGAGGTGCTTAGATGAAACAAAATAATTCACCATTTAAATTTGCTGTAATTATTACGTTAGTAGTTGTTGCTCTAGTCGCTGTTTTGATTGTTATTAATGGTGATGATACAGCAAGCGACAAAGATACACAGAACAAACAACCTTCAAGTACTGGTCAACCCACTTTAGGAGATCCTAATGCACCAGTTACAGTTGTGGAGTTTGGAGATTTCAAATGCCCTGCTTGTAAAGTTTGGGGAACAGATATTTTCCCACAACTAGTAAATGATTACGTTGAAACTGGTAAGGTAAAATTTTCTTTTATTAATGTGCTCTTTCACGGTGAAGAATCAAAATTAGCATCATTGGCAGCTGAATCGGTTTATAATCAAAATCCTGATGCATACTGGGAATTCCATAAGGCGCTTTTCAAAGCACAGCCTAGCCAAAACCATGACAGTAAATGGGTTACAACAGAAAAAATACTCGAGGTGGCGAGTGGAATTTCTGATATTGATACTAACAAACTAAAGTCACCTATTGAAAATCAGGAAGCAATAGATGAAGTGAATAAGGATGCAGAATTGGTAACCGACTTTGGTGTCGAACTTACACCAACAATCATGGTAAATGGAACCGTTATAGAGGATCCATTTGACTATGAGACAATTAAACAAGTCATAGAAAAAGAATTAGAGGACAAATAGTATATGAGTAAAACAGCTACTAATCAGCTTTTCTTATACATTGCTTGGTTGATTTCCATTGTTGCAACACTAGGAAGTTTATATTTTAGTGAAATTAGAGATTTTGTTCCATGTGAACTTTGTTGGTATCAACGTATAGTCATGTATCCCTTGGCACTAATACTTGGTATAGCTACATTTCGTAGCGATTTATCTATTAAAAAGTATGTACTACCGATGGGCGTTATAGGTGCTTCTATTTCACTTTTTCATTATTTAGAGCAGAAGGTGCCTGGTTTTGCCGAAATAAAACCATGTGCGAATGGTGTTCCTTGTAGTGTAGAATATATCAATTGGCTTGGATTTATCACAATACCCTTTCTTGCACTAACCGCGTTTATAACGATTATTCTTTTTGTAATTTTCATAAAACTACGTGATTAACTAGAAAGAGATGTGCTACTCATAATTGAGTGCACATCTTTTTGTTTGGTAATAAATAATTATTTTTCTCTCGAAGACGTTTTGTGTCCTTCTGGAGTAAATTTTTTACATTTGTCTCATTTCCAATATGATGTAATCTTTAGTACATTAATTTATAACGACTGTTACAAATGGAGTGAAACAATGAAAACCAATGAATGGCTATTGTTAACGTATAAAGTACCATCCGAACCCTCCAAAAACAGGGCTGCAATATGGCGTCAAATCAAAGGGCTTGGTGCGATATACATTCAAAAGGGGGTATGTATCGTACCGAAAACAGAAGAACATAAAAGGCATTTTAAAATCATTCAGAAAGAGATTACGTATATAAAAGGTGAAGCTTTTCTCTTAGAAACTGTTGGTTTCGATCAAAAGGAAGAAGAGCACATTATCTCACGCTTTAATGATGATCGTAATGCTGAATACCAAGAATTTTTGGGGCGGTGTGAGGGGTTTTTTGAAGAAATCAGGACGGAAACGGAAAACCAACATTTTATCTATGCAGAAGTACAAGAAAATGATGAGGACCTACAGAAATTGAAGCGTTGGCTGGAGAAAATAAAAAAACTTGATTTTTATGGTGCCCCCCTTTTAGCAGAGGCCGAGAAACAACTTAGCCATTGTGAAAAAATGCTTGAAGAATTTGCACAAAAGGTTTTTCATGCGGAAGAAAACGTTTAAAGCTTAAGGGGGAAGGAATTTGTGAAGTCTCTATATAAACCCCAACTGAATTCAATCGTTCGTTTGGCTGTCCCAACAATAATAGAAAGTTTTCTGTTTAGTATTGTTGGTGTGGTGGACATCTTTTTTGTTGTAAAGTTGGGATTAGTGGAAGTCACTGCCGTGAGGGTAGCGACGACGACCCTCCAAATTTATATTGCGGTTTTTATTTCGCTCGGGACTGCTGCAACCATTTTGGTATCCCGTTCAATTGGAGAGAAACGTGTAAAGATTATTATTCCCCAGACGATTTATATCTCAGCAATCATTGGAATGGTGACAGGTATCGTTTCCTTTGTTTTTGCGGAACCCATGCTTCAGCTAATGGGTACCGAATCAGAAGCCTTGTCTAGTGCAACCCTCTATTTCCGTATTGTTGCAACCTTTTCTGTCGTCATTTCACTCCAGACCGTATTGGGTAGTATATTACGTGGCGCCGGAGATACAAAATCTCCGTTAAAAGCCGGTTTGTGGATGAATGGGGTTCACCTCGTCTTGGATTATGTGCTTATTTTTGGTTTATGGTCCTTTCCCGGCTTTGGTTTAAAAGGGGCAGCAATTGCAACGGTTTTAGCTCGACTTACCGGTGTCTTTCTACTGATGTTTTATCTTTTCAAAAAACAAAAGATAATTGCCCCTCTAAAAATTCTGGTTGGAAATGGCAATGGTCCATTCAAAAAAGGGTCATTCGGTTTAGTTATCCGGCAGCCATTGAAAGACTGTTTAAGCGAACTGGACAGATACTGTACTTCGGGATGATCGTTCGTATGGGAACTTTGATGTTTGCTGCACATCGCTTGGCAGGGAACTTTACGATTTTTACTGATGTCGTTGGAGCTGGTCTGTCGGTTGCTGCCACGACGTTAATTGGACAGCATTTAGGAAAAAAACAAGAATCACAAGCCAAAAGTTATGTTCTTACTACGATGATTCTAACGATTTGCAGTATGACAGGTATTTTGTTGATTCTCTTTTTATTTATTAAACCAGGAGCCTCACTTTTTACAGATAACTCTTTTGTCATTCAGCAAATTGCTTGGGTGATTGGGATTGATGTCATCACGCAACCTGCAACAGCTGTCGTCCTTATTCTTACCGCAGCCTTACAGGCCGGCGGAGATACGAAATTCCCTATGTATGTAACGGGGGTTGGGATTTGGATTTTTCGAACGTTAGGTGTCTATATTTTTGGGCTATATCAGGGTTGGGGTCTTCCAGGGGCTTGGTTTGCAATCTTACTGGATAATTACTTCCGAGCAGCGGTGCTATTCTGGCGATATCGAAAAGGAAAATGGATCAAAGCGGTGTAATTATCGTGACAGGAGGGTCATTTGATGGGTAATGGAAAGGTTTTAGAACAAGTAAAAGCCTATGCCAAAAGATTAAAGAGAGAATTGTTTGTTCTTTACTTTGCTTATAAAGATCATCGCGTCCCTTGGTACGCGAAAGTATTTTCCATATGTATTGTAGCTTATGCGTTTAGTCCGATCGATTTAATTCCTGATTTTATACCAGTGTTAGGCTACCTTGACGAGCTCATTCTTATCCCGTTAGGTATTTCACTAGCGCTAAAAATGATACCAGATTCGGTCGTAGACGATTTAAGAGTTAAGGCTGATGAAATGGAGCAAAAAGAAAAACCAAGAAACTGGTTCGTAGGAATCTTGTTTATTTTTATATGGATTGTGCTTGCTTTATGGGTTGGTCAGATGATCTATCGTCTATTGAATTAAAATGAAAGTAATGAATCAACTGGATGGTGGAATAATGTTCATCGATACTCTTTACTGATACAGGAATAGTGACACTTGCATTCCCCCCTTTTTCAAAGGGTTCCGACAACCATACCCAAAAACGCTAACAATATCCCGGCTGAATAGCTGATAGCTAGGTAAATCACGAGGACCTTCCATTCCTTTTTAAGACACAGTTGAACATTTTCTAACTTAAATGTTGAGAAAGTGGCAAAAGCCCCCATAAAACCGGTTCTAAATAGCAATTCCCACGATGATTTCCAACCGTTTCCGATAATCAATCCAAGTAAAAATGCGCCGATTAGGTTGACAGTCAGTGTACCGTAAGGAAAAACAAAGTCAAAATGCCGGTTGACCCATTTACTCATTCCGAAACGTGACATTGCTCCAAAAAAACCGCCAATGGCGACAAGAGCACTATTCAAAATCATGATTTTTGGCCCTCCTTTGGCTAGTTTGAAACAAATAGTCTCCCGTTTTATAGCCAAGCCATGCCGTCAACAGGCCACCCCACAAACTTAATAATACATAAAGGATCGCTGTCCCCCAGCGATAGGATTGAATCAACGTCACAGTCTCCACGCTGAATGTCGAAAACGTCGTAAATGAACCAATCAACCCCGTTCCGAGGGCTGTTACAATATAGGGACGGATGGATTCTATTCTTGCTATGCGGGTAGTAAACCATCCAAGTACAAAACATCCGACCATATTGGCTAAAAATGTACCCAGAGGAAAATGACCCATCCACCAAAATCAAACTATCACCCCAACGAAATAACGAAGTAATGCACCAATAATCCCGGCAAAACCAACTACTAAATAAGTCATTTGTTGTTGTACGACTCCTTTTCTGCCTTTATCGATGTTTTAGCTAAATAATCAAACTCCTACCACCAAAATGTGGTAGGAGTCATCAGCCTTATGGCAATTCGGGCGAACTCCATCGCCTATCAATTTGATATAATATTACTACAATGACAAGGTAAAATCAACTGTGACACAGTATAAGAACATTTTGATTTAATAGACTTGACATTTATTTCGATATATCCTTTCATTTACATCAATTTTATTCTTGACTTTGAATTGAGAGATGAACCCATATTTTGGAGAGATAATCCATATGTGAACGGTGTGCTTGCAATGCAGAATAATATCAATTAGCCTTGATTTATCACAATTCCCTTTCTTGCACAAACTGGATTTATATTAAATTACTATCTTTAGGATCTTCATACTACTCGATTAACTGAAAACTTTCAAGACTTACTGAACACCAATCATGATTCCTAGGTATAGAGAAATAACCATTAACAAAGAAGTAAACATTGAAACTAATAATGACCTTCTTACGACTGCTGCAAAAAGTGTTACAGCAAGGAAAATAGCACATAACCCAAATAATACATAACTTTCAAGCCTAAAAGACATCGCTACATTAAATATTGCTAAACTATTTGCTTGTTGATAAGCATTAAGTATATCCCCATTATAAAGAGCTTTAAAAAGTGGTGAAGCTCCTTCTGTCTTTAATAAACTATAAATTTGATGTGGTGGCCAAGATTGACCCATAAATGCTGTCAATCCAAACACAATTAATGCATACACACTTTCCAACCGTGCCCATTTGAGTGGATTATATGAATCTATGTCATATTTTCTCCAAAAAAGTACACCATTGATACATGCAAATAGCACTAATGAAATGATAAATATGTGTTTTAACAGTAATGCTTGTCCGTAATTAACAAGAAGACTGTTTTGATAATCTTGAAAAATATATGGGCTTGGATCATCATTTGAATTAATATCAATTCCCATAGTGAAATAGCCTGCCACAAACGCAATGATTAGACACGTCAATGCAACCGGAGTAAACCATTTTATAAATGCTAACCAATTGGTTTTATTCTTCCCAAACCAACTAGCGACAAATAGGATACCAATCCAAACAACGACAGATAGAAAATGAAGCGTATGAAATACAAATCCTTTCCACTCGGTAATGGTGGCCGCGTGACTGGATTGTGTATACCCAAGTAGCATTAATAATGTAAGAACTAATGTCCACATAATTAAGTGCTTTTTCTTTGTACTATTTTTATTAAGTAGAACGATCATTAGAATGACGGACACAAATGCTATAAAAATCCACGATTTTCCTATTTCAAACGTCAATATAACATTTTTTAATACAAAGGCTAGTCCTAAATTTCCCTCGGCTAGAATATTTGCTGTTTGAAACACTGGTAAAAAAGCAGCAACAGGTATAAAGAAAGAAGCTAAAAAAGGGTTTTTTTAGGTATGGATACGGGGGGTTTCTTTTTTTCTGGAACCAGTAATAAAATCAAAGAACCAATTAGAATCGCAAAACAAATATATAAAATAAATTCTGCTAGCGTTACAAAAATCATCTAACTCCCCCTATTTCTTACGTTTACCAATGAAAAACCAAGCTAGTATTGCTATTGGTGCCACTACTAGAAAGAAAATTATTCCGTTGATAAATGGTTCTCCTTTATCATTATTTTTTTCTTGATCAGATACATATTGTATTGCTTTATCCTTTTGCTTCTCAGTATTATTATTCTTCGCAGTGTTCTTATCATCTTGAGTCGTATTATCATTTGATTCAGCAGTTTTCGTTCCAACTACAGTAAAGGAATACTTACCTTCTATGGGATGACCGTCAGCACCAACAATATTCCAATTCACCTTATAAGTTCCAGGCTCAAGTGCTTTTTCATATGTAGCCTTTAGTACATTATCAGTCACCTCAATGGATGCTGGTTCCAGTTTTTTTCCTTCCACATTTATCAAATAGAGTGTACTTAAGTTTTCAATCTTGGTATTGAAAGTTAATTCTATATTTTTTATTTCTTCTTCCACACTTTCCCCTGCACCAGGGGTTGCACTCTCGATTCCTGAATGTGCACTCGTAACATTTGGGATGAATAATCCCAATAATAATGTTACAAATAGTAATAAAGGCAATCTTGTCTTAAACATGATATCTTCCTTTCTTTTTTCATCTGTATAACGATTATTATAACTTTAATTAGTGGACAAAACGTTCACATTTGTAACTGTCCGATATTCGTCTAAAAAGCACAAATAATTGAGCCCCTGTCAAATTTATCAGGGGCATGTACGTGTGACCTACTATTTTAAAATCTAATGTTCATGATTGTGTGCTGATGATTCTTCATCGATTTGGCACATAAGTGAATCTCCATGAGGGTGTTCGTTATTTTCCATCTGCACCGTGACATGCCCAATGCCCTTATGCTCCAAATCGTGTTCAATTGTTCGTAATATTTGTTGACTTTCTTGGACTGATAAATTTCCATCCACGACCGCATGGCAAGAAAGTGCATTTTGACCACTAGTGATACTCCAAACGTGTAAATCATGAATACTTTTGACACCCATGATCTTTTCCATGGTATCTACAATGTCTTGTAAATCTACATTTTTTGGAGTACCTTCCATCAACACGTGGATAGCATCTTTGGTGACTTTCCAACCGCTTATCAATACAAGAACAGCTACAATTACGCTAGCAAGTGGATCAGCCCAACCCCAGTTGAAAAACATGATTAACAACGCAGCAACAATTGCACCAACAGAGCCTAATAAATCGCCCAATACATGCAGGAAAGCAGCGCGTAAATTTAAATTTTCTTTTGTATCCCCACCGCGCATTAATACCCACGCAACAATTATATTAACCAATAATCCTATAGATGCAATAATTAACATGCCTGTTGAAGCAACCTCTGGTGGATTGGTAAACCGTTGGTATGCTTCATAAAAAATGTATAGTGAAATAAGTACTAAAGTTACACCATTGAAAACAGCAGCTAATATCTCAAATCGTTTGTAACCATAAGTCTTACTATAGTTAGCTATCTTCTCTCCTAATGTAAATGCTAATAGTCCTACCCCTAACGATATGGAATCACTTAACATGTGCCCTGCATCTGACAAAAGAGCAAGACTGTTCGTAATAAATCCTCCGATTGCTTCAACAATCATATAACCGGTAATAATGAAGAAGCTAATCATTAAGGTTTTTTTGTTTGCGCCATGTGTGTGATCATGGCCATGATCATGTCCCATCTTAAAACCTCCTATACTTTTCATATATTAGTAATTGTACATATAACAATATTATTACTATATATACTTTTTAGTTATGACAAGCATGATCTATTGTTTGTCTTAACATATTCATAACATGCTCATCATCGTGCGAATAATACAAGGTTGTTCCTTCTCGACGATATTTAACTAAACGTAGATTCTTTAGAAACCGTAATTGATGCGAAACAGTTGACTGTCTAAGATGTAAATAATCCGCAATTGCGTTAACCGAATATTCTTTGTGAAAAAGCAAATGTAGAATTCGAATTCTTGTCGGATCTCCTAACGCCTTAAAAGTTTGTGATACTACAAATAACGTCTCTTCGTCTATGTCGTTATTGTTTTCACTCACGTCATTTTCTGAGTTCTCTTCCATATAATTCCTCCATCTAAAAGTTCCTGTAAATTTAATTAAATATAAAATAACTTCTTTATTTGCCTATATTAACATATGATCATATTACATACAATTATTAGCAAATATTAAGTGGTACTATAATAATTTCGCGACAATATAAATAAGTAAGGTCATTGTGAAGGAGCGATAAAATGAGTGCAGCATGGATAATCGGAGCGTTCGCTTCTGCTCTTGGTATTAGTTTCGGCGGTGTACTTGCATGGTTATTAAAAGGAATTCAACAAGGATTTGCCTTTATTTACGCACTCTGTGCAGGATTGATAATGGGTTTATTATTTTTTGAAATGATTCCAGTAAGTATTGAATTAGGAGGATGGGTTATCCTTGCTATCGGAATAATGATAGGAATATTATTTTTTCAAACCATTCATCATCTTATGGATAATGTTACAATCATCACAAGCAGTGCTCAAAAGGATATTTTTGTTCGTTCGGGAGTACTTCTTACGTTAAGTATTGCCTTTCATAATTTCCCTGTTGGCATTGCTCTTGGTCCAACAATTGGCACAGATATTGGTAGTTTGATGTTAACCACACTTGTATTACATAACATCCCAGAAGGAATAATTATATTTACACCATTGTTTTTAGCTGGATTTGGCATTCTCACTTGGTTTTTGTTTTCCATCTTTATAGCAATCCCTATTGCTCTCGGTGCCTTCGTTGGGCAACTTCTTAGTATTAGTATCCCGTCAGTACTTGCTTTTATGATAAACCTAGCAATTGCTATCATATTTATGGTAGCTATGAAGGAAATATTGGGGCATGCTATCAAAAACTCTTCCAGTTCTTATGCAATAAGTGTTGGAATGACAGGATTTGTATTAATTTACATTTATCTAAACTTTTTGGGATAATGATTAAATATGCTTATCCCATTTTACAAACAGGAAGTGTATAAACCCCTTTTCGATTGCAACTTCCGTCATTTCATACTATTATAGTGGTAGCAAGGATTATTATGTGAGGTGTAAAAGATGAAATTAGAAGTAAACGGAATTGAAGGTTCAGTTTTTGATTTGAAACCACTTGATCATTTTATGGGCGAACATGCATTCATCCGTGCAGGACAATGGGATTATGATCGTGTTACTTATGACTATAGAATTGATTCAAAAGAAAAAAATATTACATATTATATCCGTATTCTAGGTGAAGCTATAGAAGGGGATGTTGACCGTGGCAATGCGGTAATTAAACTGAAAACACCTTTATTAGGTAAACACTATTATCCTCACGGTGTTGAATATGGAGAAAATGAAAATTTCCCTAAAAGTTTAATTGAACGAGCTACTGGTATTGTGGAAAAATTAAAAGTGGATATTGAAAGCTATAAACAGTAAAATGATCAACTGCTCAGAATAATTTTGAGCAGTTGTTTTTATGAACAGTATGAATACAACTGTTCAACGTATTACCTAAGTGCTATATTCGTACTATAAGATAGAATGTGCGCTTATACAGACAGATTTCAGTAATACTTCTTTATTAATATGTAGGTAGTTGAAAGGAGAAATCTAACCACATTGTTCCGGAATATAACAAAACGCCAATGGACACTTATTTTTATCGCAATACTATTAATCCTAGCTTTATATTTTATTTTACCTATTTCTATACCATTAATCGTCGCCTTTGTTACAGCTTTGATGCTTAACCCCTTGGTTAGAATTACACAAACGCGCGGTAAATTTACCCGAAAATCGGCAGTAATCATTGTTTTTATGATCTTCCTGGTCATGGTTGGGCTTGCTGGTACATTTGTTGTTACAAAAGCTGTCACTCAAGTAGTCAATTTTGTAGAGGATGTCCCTGAACACTTCAACAACTTAAATGATATGTATGCGGAATGGGAAGCTAACTTTCAAAACTATTCCCAAAGCCTACCTCCAGAATTTGTAAAGCAAATTTCAAAAAGCCTTGAAGAAAACCTAACTTCTTTAAGTGATACAGCTAAGGAAAAAATTACAATTGATAACATTGCCGAAATTTTTGCAAAGGTGCCTCAATACTTAATTAGTTTTCTTGTATACTTAATTGCATTATTTTTGTTTATGCTTGAACTTCCGGTTTTAAAGTCGAACTTCTATAACCTTTTAACGAAAGAAACAGGGCAAAAAGTTGCTTACATGAATCAACGCTTGGCTAATGTTACATTAGGGTTTTTAAAGGCTCAGTTTCTTGTTAGTGTTATTATTTTTCTCGTATCCTTAATCGGGCTATTTATTATTGCACCTGAGGTTGCAATTATTA
Source organism: Virgibacillus sp. GM2-2 (assembly GCF_055329585.1). Lineage (NCBI taxonomy): Bacteria > Bacillati > Bacillota > Bacilli > Caryophanales > Bacillaceae > Virgibacillus > Virgibacillus sp. GM2-2. The sequence continues at coordinate 12,456 of NZ_JBUZWC010000018.1, forward strand.
TGTCGTTAATCATATGGATCATTGATTTTATACCTCTAATAGGGTCGATTATTATTCTTGGTCCCTGGTCTGTCTTTATGTTTTTATCAGGAGATATTTCAATGGGAATCAAGCTTGCTATATTAGCTATAATTCTACTTGCGATTAGACGTACAGTCGAACCTAAAGTAATGGGACGTCACATCGGTTTATCACCGCTCGCAACTTTAATAGCCATGTTTTTAGGAATACAGCTAATTGGAATTCTAGGATTTTTATTAGGACCCTTGTTTGTTATCACCTTTAACTCCGCTAGAGAAGCTGGGTTAATAAAATGGAATATCAAAATCTAAAAAAGTAAGAATCTAATTAGTACCATTATAGTGAAAGAAACATACGAAATATGGACCAAATCGTACTGATTTGGTCTTTTTTACTATAAAAATTAAAACTTGTATCATAAGATTATGTTCAATTGTCAAAGAAGCCGTTTATATAAAACAGTACAAATTAACTAAAGGAGAATAATGGTGATATTACTTGTATTAATTGCTCTAACAATCGGATTGTTTCTTGTATTTGATTTCCCAAGATTATTCAACTCGTTTTAAGCTAACTGAAATAATGTTCATTACTATTATTGAAAATAGAACTAATCAAAACCACCAGTGTGAACTGGTGGTTTGCTCTGCGGCTAGAAGCCTCTGTTACCGGCCTCGGCCTAAAAGGCCCACTGAATGGTTTTCCCTTTTGCACCACACTCACTCGCTGATTCTTAAAGAATCTCTTATTTCTCTTTATTTTTCTTTCCTGTGAAAGGGTCGAATTCCTCAAATAAAGTTAACTGATCGCTCATATAGTCTTCTCTGAGCTGATTCCGTATATATTCTTGAATTTGATTTTTATTTCTTCCCACTGTATCTACAAAGAAGCCTCGACACCAGAATTTGCGGTTGCCATATCTATTCTTTAAATTGGCGTGTCGATCAAAAATCATTAAACTACTTTTTCCTTTTAAATATCCCATGAATTGAGACACACTCAACTTGGGTGGTATACTGACTAACATATTAATGTGGTCTTTGCATGCATTTGCTTCATGTATGTCAACATTTTTTCTTTCGCAAAGTTCCCTTATTATTTCTCCTATACTTTTTTATTTTCCATATATTATTTGCCTTCTATATTTCGGTGCAAAAACAAGATGATACTTACATCTCCACTGTGTATGTGCTAAACTGTTCTTGTCCTACATTGGACATGCCTCCTTATATGGCGAGATTTGGTGGTCGGGAAACCAACCTTATCTTACCATGAAGAGAGGCTTTTTTTGACCCCACGCTAGAAGCTCTATGGAACCCCCGGCATAGCCGGGGGTTTTCAAAGACCATAAAAATGAAAACGCATGGATCCAATTGGATCCATGCGTTTTATCTGTTAGTATTTAGCACTGTTACTATTTTGCTTCAAGGCACCGGAAATTATTATCCTCCTAAAATAGCCTTCAGCATACTTGTCGTTTCTCCACCTTCAAATATGATATATAGTAGTAAATACACCATAATGCCAGTTATTGCGCTAAAAAACCAAATAATGCTCGTTACCGGTCCTAACTTCTGATGCAAACGAATATTTCGTTTTAATGCTAGCGTTATTGTTATAACCCCAAATATCGCACCAGTAGTAGCTAAGAAAATGTGAAAGATCAGAAAAATAGTGTAATAAATCTCAATATCCTCAGGTCCACCGAAGCTAGTGTTTCCAATAAAAGCTGTTCTGGATACATAAATAATAAAGAAAAGCAATGCACTAATAGCTGCTGCAATCATTGTTTTCTTATGTGTTTTCGGTTTCCCTTTAACAATGAAACGCCATCCAAATGCCACGAGAATGGCACTTAGAAGTATGAAAAAGGTACTGATTGTTGGTAATAATGGCATTGTTACAATTCCTCTCTTTTTCAACGAACTACTTGTTCAAGATACAAATTAGTAACTGGTTGACGACGGATCCGAAATGGGATCAACTTTCAAACTTTCTCGGTTAAACCACTTAAAGAATATACGTGCTAATATAAATCCGTACGTAGCTTCTTGCATTAATTTCATGATGATACCACCTAGCTGTTGATCCCCTAACGTACTCAATGGCGAAAACATTTCAGGTCCTGTAAGAGACCCAGAAATCCCCGTTAGAACATCAGCAGGTACACATAAGCTTAATGCCTGAATCCAAGAAGCACTATCACTATACGTCGCAAATATCGGCTCATCTGCAAAAATGATTAAAGCACAAGCTGGGGTAATTAACATTCCATTCGCGAATATGTATGCGATCTTTAATATAGGAGGTACTGTATCATATTCCTTGATTGGAGTAATGATAGGCCACCAAACGATAAAAGCAGTAATTAAAATGACTGTAGAAACAATTGCATGTATGATAGGTGACGATTTAGCAAAGTCAAAAACATCTGGAATATGATAAAGAGAAAATATTGAATTGAATAATAATAAAGAAATAATAGGTTTTGTTACTATTTTAAAAACTGGTTTTATTACAGGTAAAGAGATAAATTTACGCCATATCCATGCTGGTAACCCTTTAATAACAAGTATAGGGAATATCAAATAATAAATAGCCATTTGAATCATGTGTGCTGTTAGCATGATATGAGTTAGCAAATCGACTGGCGATCCCTTCACAAGATAAAGAAGAGTCATTGCACTGTAAAAACATGTTTGCTGTTTTATTGATGGCTTTTCATCTCCACCGAACTTATGTCGATACCGGACAGTTAATAAATAGTAAGTAACTGCTAGTGCTATAACAAAAATCATATAATACGGACTCCATAGACCACGGAACCCAAATATTTGCAACTCTAACCACATAATAATTCACTCCAAAATAACAGCTTGTTTTCCCTAGTATAACGCAAAATATAGTCTAACACAGTATTTTATTGTGACAAAATATAAACAATGATAATTAGCTAACTATATAGGAAAAGGCTAGGAGATGCCTAATCCCCCAGCCCTTCATCAATTTCTTACCACCAAACTAGAAGTCCTAATCCAGCTAATGTTAATATTGCTGCCCATATGCCACCATACATCATTGTGGCAGGCATTTCATGACCAGCGTGTTTCATATGCATGAAATAGTACAACTGAAAAGCAACTTGAATTATTGCCAACAAAAGAATTGTAGGAATGACATACATTTTCGGCATTAACTCACCTACTACAATACCAAATGCAATAAGTGTAAAGAAAATCATCAAAGCAAAAGTTATTAGTTGGCTTTTCATTTCTTCTTTATTTTTTCTTTTTTGAAACGTATCTACTTTGTTGGAACTGGTGTTATTAGCCATTTGTTAACCCACCTTTCCCATTAGGTAAACGACAGTAAAGATGAATACCCATACAACGTCTATAAAGTGCCAATAAAGACTTACAACATAAAATTTTGGTGCGTTATATAAGTTTAATCCACGTTTTGCATTACGAACTAGTAATGCTGTCATCCAGCATAGTCCAAATAATACGTGTCCCCCATGAAATCCAACCAAAGTATAAAAGGCGGAACCAAAAGCAGAAGACCTAAACGTAAAGTCATATTCATGAATATAATGCGTAAACTCGTAAATTTCACAACCCAAGAAAGCTAGGCCAAGAACAATTGTAATGACAAACCATATTGTCATTTTACCAAAGTTATTGTTCTTCATATGATATATAGCGTATACACTTGTCAATGAACTTGTTAATAGAAGAATTGTCATTATAAAGACTAATTCTAAACCAAATAATTCATTAGCAGCTGGTCCCCCTGCAGTTGAATTACGTAATGCAAGATAAGTACCAAATAAACTTGCGAAAAGTACAGTTTCCCCACCTAGAAAGAACCAAAATCCTATAAACTTATTCTTACCTTCAAGGGTGGCCTTTTCTGGTTCATTTGGCATTGTTTCTGGATTTAAGGAATGATCGTGACTCATATTAGTCAGCCTCCCTTTCTAGTTCTTCTTTGGTAATATGATATCCTAAATCATCCTTCAATGAACGAATTAACATACAACCTAATGTAATACCCATACCAATAAATACAAGCGTCAACCATGCATTGTTATCTACTTGGTAAATAAATCCAAATCCAGCAATGAATAATCCAAGAGACATCATGAATGGTAATACTGAGGCATTCGGCATATGGATATCACCAAGTGGCTCAGATGGTGTCATCTTACCTTTCCCTTCTGATTTTTCAATCCATAATGGATCAAGACCACGGACAAGTGGAACCTGCTTAAAGTTATAATGTGCAGGAGGTGAAGCCGTTGCCCATTCTAAAGTACGACCGTCCCATGGATCTGCAGGCGCTTTTTCACCTTTGAAAGCAGTGTAAAGCACGTTAATTACAAATACGATGACCCCAAAAGCCATGAAAAATGCACCAATCGTACTAATTAGGTTACCAAGGTCTAGTCCTTGGTTCGGTAAAAATGTTGAATATCTTCGTGGCATCCCCATTAATCCTAGGAAATGCTGGATAAAGAATGTTAAATGGAATCCGATTATAAATGTCCAGAAAGTTAGTTTCCCCATACCTTCATGTAAAATCTTACCGAACATTTTTGGCCACCAGTAATGAAGACCGGCAAAAATACCAAAGATTGTTCCACCCACAATTACGTAATGGAAGTGGGCAACCACAAAGTATGAATCATGATATTGATAATCAGCGGCTACTGAAGCTACCATTACACCTGTCATTCCACCCAATGTAAATGTAGGGATAAACCCTAAAGCCCATAACATTGCAGAGTTAATGGTAATTTTACCACCCCACATCGTTAAAAGCCAGTTAAATATTTTAATACCAGTTGGTACTGCAATAGCCATAGTGGCAATTGAAAATACTGAGTTTACTACTGGTCCCATACCTACCGTAAACATATGGTGACCCCATACCATGAAACCTAGAAAAGCAATTAGCATAGTAGCAAAAACCATTGCCGTATAACCAAATAAACGCTTTTTAGAAAATGTTGAGAATAAATCACTAAACAATCCGAATAACGGTAAAATCAAAATATAAACTTCTGGATGACCGAATACCCAGAATAAATGCTCCCAGATTATTGCGTTACCACCAAGCGTTACGTCGAAAAACGCTGAATCAAACATACGGTCAAACATTAACAAGAATAGTGCTACTGTTAATGCTGGGAAAGCAAATAAAATAAGTATACTTGTTATAAACGCTGCCCATGTAAATAGAGGCATACGCATATATGTCATACCAGGTGCACGCATATTAACAATGGTTACTAGAAAATTAATACCACCAATTAAGGTACCAGCACCTGCAATTTGGAGCCCTATTACGTAAAAATCAACTCCGTGACCCGGCGATGTAGTTGAAAGTGGGGCATATGCAGTCCAACCAGCATCAGGAGCTCCACCCATAAACCAACTACAGTTCAAAATTAAACCACCGAATAAAAATAGCCAAAATCCCAATGAATTAAGAAATGGAAACGCAACATCTCGTGCACCAATTTGCAAAGGAACTGCGATATTCATTAGAGCAAAAATTAAAGGCATGGCAGCTAGGAATATCATCGTTGTTCCATGCATCGTTAAAATTTCGTTGTACAAACCATTACTTAAAAACTCACTATTTGGTTTCATTAGTTGAATACGAATTAACATAGCCTCTAAACCGCCGACTAGGAAGAAAAAACCACCGCTGAACAAATATAGATGTGCAATCTTTTTATGGTCAACAGTTGTTATATAATCCCAAAGAACAGCTGCGAAGCTTCTTTTATGAGTAGCTGCATTACTCACTACTTTAACCTCCCTCAAACTTCTTCCAGTATAATTAGTAATTTATATTTTCTGATTATCCTGCATCTTCAGGCGATATTTCTGATGGTTTTAACTGTAATAGATAATCAGCAATTTTACTTGCTTCTTCTCTGGACACCTCAGGATATTTGCCGGCCATCTTATTGCCCGGTTTAACTTCATTCGGATCCATAATCCAGCGAATAAGGTTTTCTTTGTTGTATTCCATTACCCCAGCAATGGTTGTACGTTGTCCAAAGTTAGTTAAGTTCGGTCCAACTGCAACTGGAGAAGAACCGATAGCATGACAGCCCATACAGTTATTTTCTTGGAATAGCTTTTGTCCCTGCTGTGCAGTTTCACCTTCCGCTACTGCTTTCGAATCAACATTCTGCATATCTTGTACCCATTGATCAAACTCTTCTGGACTTACCGCAATTACCTTAAAGTCCATTAACGCATGTGAAGGACCGCATAACTCGGCACATTTACCATAGTAAACTCCCTCTTCATAAGCTTTAATAAACATTGTGTTTTCATTTTCAGGATTTACATCCATTTTCCCTGAAATTGCTGGTACCCAGAATGAGTGAATTACATCTGATGACTTCATATTCAAATATACTTTTTCACCTGTTGGGATATATAAATCTTGACTCGTTTGAATCTCCTTACCTTTATAGTTGAAGTGCCACCAGTATTGGTTACCAGTTACCTCAATATTAAGGCTTTCACTTGCTGCAGACTCATCTGCTAAATCAAATGTTGTTGTAACAGTAGGAACAGCAATTATAATTAGTAAAATGATTGGAATCACTGTCCATAGTGTTTCCAATAACTTATTTCCTTCAATTTGCTTTGGAATAAAGCTATCTTGTCCTTTCTTTTTACGGAAACGAACTAAAACTGTAACATATAAAATCATTACAATTATTAAAACAAACAACATTACAACTGTAGTTAGTATAATTAGATCTAACGACTGTTCTGCTCCATATCCCTTAGGTATTAGTGCACTTAAATTTTCCTGACCACATCCTGAAAGAATAAGCGCTAGTGAGCCAAATAGCGTAAAAGCTCGAAGTTTTCCCATCCAACCTTTCATGTAATCATACCTCTCTTTCTCTTGTTTCTTCCTTATATAATTTTGTGATTAAGGACAATTACGAAATTCAATACTTAACTAAAGGGGAAATTGAATGTTACTACTACCATCATTAAGAATAAGATTGTTAAATAGTTCAACGAATAAATAAACATCATATTTGCCCATTTCAAGTCATTTTTCATGAAAAAACCGCTTATACCAAGTGTTAGCCATCCAACGTTTAATAAAGATGCTATCACGACAAACGTCGTACCGAGTGATGTTAGATAGAACGGCAATGGTAAAAGACATGCGGTATATACGACCATCTGGCGTTTTGTAAATTCAAAACCATGTACAACTGGAAGCATAGGAATACCGGCAGCTTTATACTCATCACATTTTTTCATTGCTAGAGCTAGAAAATGTGGTGTCTGCCATATAAACATGATTAAAAACAAAACAATAGCTGCAATATGAAGATTAGGATCAATTGCTGCCCAACCAATTAATGGTGGCATTGCACCAGAAAAACTGCCTATCACTGTATTTAATGTATATCTTCTTTTAGACCACATGGTATATAAGACAACATATGTAAACCAGCCTAAAAATCCTAAAACAGCTGCTTCTATTGTTGTAAGTAATAAGAAGATAAAACCTAGTCCTGAAGTCCCTATACCCAATATAAAGACATGATTTAAAGCGATAGTTCCTGTAACAGTTGGCCTCTTTTTTGTGCGAGACATTACAGGGTCAATATCGCGATCATACCAGTTATTAAGTATACAACCACCAGCAATAACTAAAGCAGTACCAGCCATCGTTAGCAGAAAAGTAGCCCAGTGACTCACAAAAGATGCGTCTACAAAATAAAGCGCTAACCAAAAACCAGTAAAGGTTGTTATCAGATTGGAGTTGACAATCCCTACCTTAATGAGAGCCTTAACATCTGCAAATAATGTCGATTCCATTTCATCTGATGTAGCAACTTTCCCTATCATTCGTGAAGAGGTTGTCTCCACTTTGTTCATTCATATATCCCCCCTTACTTCCCAACACAAAGGCACAAAATTATATAGAACATATGATGGAACGATAGTGTTACTACTTACTATCTCCAAAAGTATCCTATGTATTACCCTAATTGTATCATGAATTTGTATTACATTCTATTTACTATAGATGTATATTTCAATTTTTCCAATTCTATCTGTGACAACATTGTGAAATCTGTGTCGACAATAAAATAAAAGGCATTTACGCCTTTCTTTTAATTGAAATAACTTATAGTATTCCCATTAATTAGGGCTTTATAATGGTTATTTAACAAAAATCCCCTACACTATTTCTAGCAAACAACCGTAAACAATGCAAGGGTTTTTTATTTTTTAACCGAAAATACCCGATAAAACCTGATAATATGACAATTATGTGGAAGGTGTTGATTTTAATTGATTTGCATCATATAGAAGTATTATGATTAGGTTACATTATGTAAAAGAGAGGCATTTTTTTATGATAAAAACAATAAAATGGCTATCCGTTCTTGCAACGATAGGCATGTTTTTAGTTTTAATAGGCGGGTCACTTGTCACCAAAACAGAATCAGGTGCAGGTTGTGGGTCTAGTTGGCCATTATGTGAAGGTCAGTTCATTCCTACTAACATAACACCCGAATTAGTAATAGAACTCAGTCATCGACTGGTGTCAGGAAGTGTTGGCTTTGTTGTTTTAGCATTATCCATTTTATCTTGGAAAAAAATTGGTCATATTCGCGAAGTAAAATTCTTAGCCTTTATGTCTGTTTTCTTTTTGTTTGCTCAAGCTTTAATAGGAGCAGCCGCAGTAAAATGGGGCCAATCTGATTGGGTTCTAGCAGCACACTTTGGTATATCTCTTATTTCGTTTGCATCTGTATTTCTACTTACCATACTAATCTTTGAGATCGATAAGAAATTTGATGCAACATCTTTAGTTATCAAAAGAAAACATCGAATTGAGATTTATGCCCTAACTATTTATACATTGATGGTTGTATACACAGGAGCATTGGTGCGTCACGTCGAGGCGAGCTTAGTATGTGGAGATTGGCCATTTTGCACAAATACTGCCCCACTTGAGCTTTCAGCACTTCGATTTGATCAATGGATCCATATGGGGCACAGATTAGCAGCCGGCTTATTATTTCTTTGGACCATTATTTTGTTTATAAAAATAATAAAGAACTATCGTTATAGCAAGATTATGGTTTGGGGATGGACGATAACGCTTGGACTAATTAGTTTACAGGTGTTTTTCGGCGCAATGATTATATTTACTTTGCTAAACCTAGGTGTAGCATTAATGCATGCATTTGTCATTTCTTGTTATTTTGCAATGCTAAGCTATTTTATCCTATTGTCCAATCGAAGCGCAAAATACGAGCAATCACAAAAGTAGTAGCGATCGCAATGATCGCTACTACTTTTTATGTGGGATTTATTAGCTTCGTAATTGAAGTGTAATGCGAACTAGTGAAAGTTTAAGTTTATGGTAACAGCAACGTTGATTTCCGCTGCAGGCAAGGCTAATGAAGTAACATATTCAACCGTACTGGAAAGGTTGCATGCAGGAAGTCAGCTAGCGGACTCAGGATTCCTTATTTGGGTAAAATAAGGGCAAATGCGGTTGTTATCGGACTGAGGATTCCTTATTTGGGTAAAAACAGTTGAAAATCATGTTTTTTAGCTTAATAAGGAATCGTGTGTCCGTTAACCCTCAAAATAAAGGTAAATAAAGTAAATAAGGAATCCTCAGTCCGATACCAAGCAGTCGCTAGCCCCCTGCTTAGTTGGCAGTTTACGGATACTGCGAAAAAACATTTAATGAAAATAAGTTTACAACTAAAAAAATGGAATTTTGAGGACACCAGATACCTTATTCGAGCAAAATTAGAGTAATGGGCTTGTTATCGGACACAGGATACCTTATTCAGTACAAATGGCCAGATTTCAACCTGTTTTTACTTAAATAAGGCATCCTGTGTCCTCTTAACCCATAAAACACGCACAAAAAGTAAAAATAAGGGCTTCTGTGTCCGCTACTACTGAGTATTCTCTTGTTCTAACTACTCCAGGTAATTACGTTGCAGTTTTAGTTATTCAAATTCAATTAACAGATCATTTACCTTGATGGTTTCCTGATTACTCACGTGAATTGCCTTGATTGTTCCATCAAACGGTGCTTGCACAGTAGTTTCCATTTTCATTGCTTCTGTAATAAGAAGATAGTCACCTTTTTTGACTTTATCGCCCTTTTCACACAGAACCTTTAACACTGTGCCTGGCATGGTTGCTCCAATGTGTTTTGAATTATTTTTATCAGCCTGAGGTTTCGTCGCTAATTGCGATTTAACATTTTCATCCTTAACGACTACCTCTCTTGACTGACCGTTTAATTCAAAATACATTACCCGTGTTCCGTCTGGGTGAGCCTGCGATATAGATACGAGTTTTACGATCAGGGTTTTACCTTTTTCAATTTCCACTTCAATTTCTTCACCAAGTTTCATTCCATATAAGAATGTAGGGGTATCCAACACTGACATATCACCATATGCTTCATAAAAACGGTGGTAATCCATGAATACTTTTGGATACAACGCGTATGAAATCATATCAAAACTAGATACTTGTCGGTCAAGTGTTTTAAATAATGATTCCTTTAATTCAGTAAAGTTCACAGGTTCAAGCAATTCGCCAGGTCTTACTGTAATCGCTTTTTTCCCTTTTAAAATAATGCGCTGAAGTTCTTTAGGAAATCCTTGATATGGTTGACCAATATACCCTTGAGCAAATTCGATTACGGAATCCGGAAAATCAATTGATTCTCCACGCTCATAGATATCATCTTCCGTTAAATCATTTTGTACCATGAACAACGTCATATCGCCAACAACCTTGGATGAAGGCGTAACCTTAATAAGATCACCAAACATTAGATTAACCTTTTGGAACATCGCTTTTACTTCATCCCATCGTTCTTCTAATCCAACTGCCTTCGCCTGCTGTTTTAAATTACTATATTGCCCACCTGGCATTTCATGAAAGTATATTTCTGTATGCGGAGCATTCATTCCGCTTTCGAAGTCTTGATAATATCCCCGTACACCTTCCCAATAATGTGCTAATTTTTCATACGATCCAACATTGATCCGTGGTTGTCTAGCTGTTCCTTCTAGAGCATGATATAACGTCTGAGCGCTAGGTTGGGATGTTAAACCAGCCATTGGACCATTTGCAACGTCAACTACATCTACTCCCGCATCAATTGCTCTTGCATACATATACGTTCCATTTCCACTTGTATCGTGCGTATGCAAATGAATTGGTATTGAAATAGAATCCTTTAGCGTTGAAATTAATTGATATGCCGCTTCAGGTTTCAAAAGACCTGCCATATCCTTTATTCCTAGAATGTGTGCACCTGACTTCTCTAGTTCTTTTGCTAGGTTTTTATAATAGTCGATGTCATACTTTGTTCGGCCTTTATCAAGAATATCACCTGTGTAACACATAGATGCTTCAGCAATTTTATTATTCTCTCTAACAGAGTCAATTGCTAACTTCATTCCTTCAACCCAGTTTAAACTATCGAAAATTCGAAAAACGTCAATTCCGCCATTTGCACTTTTTTCTACAAACTCTTTTATCAGGTTATCTGGGTAATTCTTATATCCTACAGCATTACTTGATCTTAATAGCATTTGGAAAAGTACATTTGGCATCTTTTCCCGAAGCTTTAATAGTCGGTGCCATGGATCTTCTTTTAAGAAACGATACGCAACATCAAACGTTGCCCCACCCCACATTTCAACTGAAAATAACTCTGGCAACAAACGTGCAGTTGGTTCCGCAATTTGCAATAAATCTTTTGTTCGGACTCTAGTTGCCAGTAAAGATTGATGTGCATCACGGAATGTTGTATCAGTAAGCAAGACTTCCTTCTGTTCAGTCAGCCATTTTGCTAATCCTTCAGGTCCTTTTTCATCTAATATTTGTTTAGTCCCGTTTATTATTGGTTGTTGATAATCAACCTTTGGAATCGGTGGTGTTAAGAAAGTTGGCTTTTTCTTCTTTGTCATTCCTTCGAATCCATTTACTGTCGTATGCCCTATATAGGTTAACATTTTAGTCCCACGGTCTTTACGTTTAGGAAATACAAACAGTTCAGGAGTGTGGTCGATAAACGTCGTACTATAATCACCAGATAAGAAATTAGGATGATGGATAACATTTTCTAGAAACGGTATATTTGTTTTAATTCCACGAATACGAAATTCCCTTAAATTACGAACCATCTTGTTAGCTGCTTGATCAAATGTTAATGCCCAAGTAGAAACTTTTACTAATAACGAGTCGTAATGTGGAGATATTTCTGCACCTTGGAATCCATTTCCAGCATCTAACCTTACGCCAAATCCTCCACCCGTCCGGTAGGCCATAATTTTACCGGTGTCAGGCATAAAATTGTTCAACGGATCTTCCGTTGTTACACGGGATTGTATAGCATAACCATTTGTCTTTATTTCGGATTGTGCAGGAATACCAATAGAATGATCATGAATATCTTGTCCTTGTGCAATTTTAATTTGAGTTTGAACAATATCAATACCCGTAATAAGTTCCGTTATCGTATGTTCCACTTGAACACGAGGATTTACTTCAATGAAGTAAAATTCGTTGCCAGTAACTAAAAATTCCACAGTCCCAGCATTGATATAATTTACATTTTTCATTAATTCCACAGCGGCTTCGCAAATTTCTAAGCGCAACGCTTCCGGTAATGACACACTAGGTGCAACTTCAACTACCTTTTGGTGACGTCTTTGTACGGAACAATCACGTTCAAATAAATGAACAATATTGCCGTTGCGGTCACCAATAATTTGAACTTCAATATGTTTTGGGTTTTCAATTAATTTTTCAACATAAACTTCGTCATTCCCAAATGCTGCCTTTGCTTCAGACTTAGCCCGGTCGTATGCTTCAGAAAGTCCACTTTCATTACGTACTATCCGCATACCACGGCCACCACCGCCAAGTGATGCTTTAATAATGATTGGATATCCAGCATTTTCACCAAATGCTTTTACTTCCTCCAATGAAGAAACCGGCCCATCACTTCCTGGAATAACTGGTAATCCAGCTTCTATAGCTTGTGTTCTAGCTTTTACTTTATCACCAAACATATCTAAATGGTCACTTGTTGGACCAATAAAAATAATTCCTTCTTCCTCACATCTACGCGCAAATTGAATGTTTTCAGATAAAAATCCATAACCAGGATGTATTGCATCGACACCAACATTCTTCGCAGTTTCAATGATTCCTTCAATATCTAAGTATGCGTCAATAGGTTTCTTACCTTCCCCTATTAAATATGCTTCATCTGCTTTATATCGATGATAGGAACCAGAATCTTCCCTAGAATAAATCGCAACAGTTCGAATATCTAACTCTGTACAAGCCCGAAAAACACGTATAGCAATTTCGCCTCTATTTGCTACTAACACTTTTTGTATCGTTTTTAACTCGGCCATGACCTTCCTCCTCTAGTGAATCTTTGATTTCGATTTGTCTCTTGATTAACGGCAATTGGTTCTTGTTCTTTTTTCTTAACAGATCTCGCAATGTTGTTTAAAATACCCATTGAAGCCATCATTACTAATAAAGATGACCCACCGTAGCTCACAAATGGTAGTGGTACACCTGTTATCGGTAATAACCCACTTATAGCTCCAAGATTAATGAATGCTTGAATTCCTACCATTGATGAAATACCAATTGCAAGTAAAGCACCAAAACTGTCCTCACATTTTCTCGCAATAAATATTCCACGTAACACAATAATAGAAAGCATACCTATGACGATTACTACACCTACAAAACCAAGCTCTTCTGCAATGACTGCCATAATAAAGTCAGTATGGGGCTCTAATAGATAACCAAGTTTCTGAATGCTATGACCTAGACCCTCGCCTGTAATTCCTCCAACTCCAATTGCTAAGTAAGATTGGATTAAATGGTACCCATCCGTTTTTGGTGTTTCAAACGGCTGATAGGCACCTGTAAATCTAGCCAATCGCTCGTCAGTTACCATTTGAGGCGCAGCCAAGGCGATTATTATCAATCCAGTTACAATTAGAATGGATAAATGTTTAAATTGTATCCCAGAACTAAATATAACTGTACAAGCAATCAAAAAAATAATGGAAGCTGTACCAATGTCTGGCTGCATAAGTATCAAACCTAAAAGAAGACCAGTCATAATTAATGGTGGTAAAACACCCTTTTTAAAATCATTAATATAGGCCTGTTTCTTTGAGTAGATACTTGCCAAATAAATAATTAATCCTACTTTGGCAAACTCAGCCGGTTGCATGCTTACTGGTCCAAAGTCAAACCATGATTTTGAATTATTAACCGTTTCCCCAAAAATCAATACACCTATTAACAATGCAAGCGCAACAAGCACAATTAATTTCATTAATTTTTGATAGTGCCTATAGGAAAAAGCACTACAGAAAATAAATCCAATCATACCTAATACGAACCACTGAATTTGTTTTACAAAATAATGTGTACTTTCATGTCCTTCCATTACTGCAATTACCATACTGGCACTGTAAATCATGACAATCCCAAAGCCCGCTAGAAGTATTGGTGTAATCATAAGCGTAAAATCGTATTCTTTTAATTTCTGTATCATCTTACTTCTCCCTAGTTATGTAATTAAGCAAAGACGAAATAGAAATTTTTAATAGTATAACACATTTAATTAAATAGTGTAACACAAAATAAATTCTTTTCCGTTTTGCTCCCCATATTTTATCTTTTTAATAGTTATTTTTCATAAATTTTATTGCTCGAGAAATCCTCGTATTTTACAAAATAGCCTTATAATAAAAAAACCTTGCCAAATATTATGTCGGCAAAGTTTTGCTACACAAAACAACCTAACATATGTTAAATTGAATTCTGTGCTGCTTCATGTAATATATTAAGCTGCCTCTCGAGATTTTCAAGAAGTGCTTTTCCTTCGTCCTCGCTGATTAACTCCAAGCGCACTGCGAAATCAATCTCTCTAGAAAGACCAAACATCTGAGTATCTAAAACCTCTTCATATAAAGGGCATTGTGGCATCGTTAAATTATCGATTTGAACCTCGATAAGCTTCAGAATTTTATCAGCATCAGCCTTAAGAAGGGCATACGCTCTTTCACGATGATTTACGGTCACCTCAGGAATCAATTGAATCCCTCCATTTAAAAGACTTTCTTATATTTTATATTATCGTTCAAGCCAACAAATTGCAAACGAAATTATTAAAAAAACGAATCTTTTCAATAAGCATCCTATATATGTTTGTGATAAAATGAGTCTCATGAGTAGAATAACATATTAAATAAGTTACATTGAAAGGTGGAAAATAAATGATAGTACCTATAATAGGAAACGTTACATATACGATCACTTTAGATCCAACTGTCTGGATATTTGATGACCGGAAAATAGAATTTGAACGCGCTTTTGATAATGTTACTGATCATCTCGAAGAAGAAGAGGATGTAGAAAGTGCTTCAAGACGTTGGGATCGAGCAGTATCTCAACAACATATTAATCCCCCTATTAATAGAAGCATTTCTAAACTTGAAGGCAAAAAAATATTAGAAGGAACCTATGTAATGCCAATTGATGTGTTTATCAATCATGCTGAACCAAAAGAAGATGCAAAAACAGTTATCTTACTTATCGAAAATGGTGATGATGTAAACATATCACTCGATCAATTGAGAAATTCTTACTTGTTATTTGCAGTTAAAGGAAAGCCAATTAAAGAAGAAGGACCTGTTCATTTATACTTCAAAGACGGTTCAAATAAAGACACTCCAGTGAAAGCAGTACAAAAAATTATTGTTAACTAAAGATATAAAGCTGTTGCTAAATATATAGCAACAGCTTTTTTAGATAGTGTATATTTTTTCAATAACAAACAAAATATAAGCCTAGTACAGTTCTTTCTATAAAGGAGGCAAAAACAATGAGAAAAAGCCTGCGTACAGGTATATATTTTGTAATTTCGTGCTTTATATTAACTGGTTGTCAGTCAAATAATGAAGATATTTCGATGTCAGATGAAGAAAGTAACAATCGTTTTTTGCAAGTTGAAAACTCTGATCCAACTGAAAAACAAACGTTAAGCGATCAAGAAATTGCGGACCATTTAGCTTCAATTGCTAGTGGAGTTGCAAACGTAAATGATGCCACAGCGGTTGTTGCCGGACCATATGCAGTTGTCGGAATTGATGTGGATAAAGATTTGGACCGCTCAAGAGTTGGTACAATTAAATATTCTGTTCTAGAGGCATTGCAACACGATCCCTATGGTAAAACAGCTGTTGTAGTTGCTGATGGCGATATAATGGAACGATTACGTCAAATGGGTGACAAAATGAATCAAGGTTATCCTACTCACGGAGTTCTAGATGAATTATCAGCAATTGTAGGTAGATACATGCCGGATTTCCCAATTAGTGATAACCAGCCAAAGGAAAAAGATCAAAATAAGAAAGTCATTCCAGAAAAAGATGAAAAAAAATTAGACGATATACAAGAAGAACAGTCAAATCATAAAAATAATGAATAAAAAAAGTTTCCTGATTATCGCTTTATAATCAGGAAACTTTTTATTTTTTGTTAAACATATGCTTCTTCCTATTATGTGGTCGTTACTTTATCCTCTTCGTTTTTTACTTCGTTGTAGTAATTTACACCAAATTGAGATCCCTCTGAGACCATTTTGGAATTCTCCAGTTGTGCACGATCTTTATTTTCAACCTGATCTGGAATTCCTGCATCATCTAGTGTTGATTCTTTGTTCATATTTTTAAATTTATTCGTCGTATTTTTCACTGTTGACTTTAGCTTGTCACGATTATTTTTATCCTTCAATAAGAATCCTGCAACGCCTGCTCCTACTGCACCTACACTTGATAATAAATATCTTTTCTTCATCTAATCGCCCTTTCACTTTTTTGTATAGTTATTTATTCCCCACATTAATTTTAATAAAACATGTAATAATTGTAACTTCAATCCAAATGTTCCCTATGTTATGATGGAATTAAATAGCCTAATTGAGGTGAAACAATGCAAGTAAAATGCGCAATATGTGATAAGATAGAGTCAATAGAAGAAAATTGTCTACAGGCGAAAAGACTACGAAACCGTAGAATTCATATGTATTTATGTGGGAATTGCTATGAACGTATAGACGAAAAAACCAAGGAGCGACATGCGACTGGAAATTTCCGATTATATAAAAAACCACAAAAGAAGGAAGATTTAATATAAAAAGGTTGTCTCAAAACAAAGAGGCTCTTTCCCTCATCTACACCTATGGTATCTACCAGGTGAGATTACAGTAGAGGAATGGCCCAAGTTTGAGACAACCTTTTTTAATTATTATTTTTTCTTTTTCGTTCATTATGCAAGCGTAGTCGATAAATGGCTAGAACGATTGCTATTATAATTAAACTTTCCGTAATCGGTAAGCCAAATATACTAAAAATCGTTAATATATATGTTCCAACTGCCAACATGATATAAACAAAGATCGTTTTCAACAGTGGTAATTGTCGAGCAAAACCAAGTTTAAATGCAATTGATCCAAATATAAGATTTAGTACATAAAAAATAGTGAAAATATGTTCCGATCCATATTGTGATAGTATAAATTCAAAAATAAAACTACTGTTCGAATCCATGTGTATCCCCCGTTAATAATAAATATGTATAGAAATTATGCCCTTTCCCTATCATACTAAATCTTCATCCACCTTGCTAGCTAGAACTAATATTTACACAAAAGATTAACATTTTGTATTAATGGATGGTATCATATATACTGGTTGATGTACGTATAATTGAGGTGAGATTCGTGAGTAAAATAAACTATCCAATGCTTTTGTTAGCTGCACTTGTCATTCTCTCATTCTTATCAGTCGGCATTGGCATTGCATATGAGAACATTTGGTTTATATTATTTTTCTTAGTATTAGGCTTTGCATTAATGGGCTTTGGCCTTACATTAAAACGAAAAAGAAAGTGACTCCCTTTGTAGAGTCACTTTCTTCCTTTCTGGATAAAATCGTTTGTGATCGTTTGATGAAGCGAAGAATGGCAAACGAGAATTGAATTTGTTGATACCATATTTAATTCTGCACCAGTTGCAGTAGTGGTAACACCACCAACTTCATTAACAATAATGATGCCTGCTGCAATGTCCCACGGTGAGAGTCTCATTGCCAAATAACCATCCATTATTCCTTCAGCAATATACGCGAACTCTAATGCAGCAGATCCATATGTACGTACTCCTCTTACCGTTCGAACAAATTGCTGCATTACTTTTTCATCAACAAAACGATTCTCGCACAACCAAAAATGGTTCATACCAATCATTGCTTTCTCTAGTGGTACTTCCTCAGACCTAAAAGGAAGTTTCTCTTCATTTTTGTATGCTCCTTCTCCCTTTAAGGCACTGTATAAGATGTCATCCATTACATTATATATAAAGCCAATTTCTCCAACTCCATCGATAAAAATCCCAAGGGAAATTGCAAAGTTTCGTTTTTGCTGAACAAAATTCATCGTTCCATCAATAGGATCTATAATCCAAACCGTCCCATCTAATTTCTCTACTCGATCTCCATAACCTTCTTCACTTAATATCAAATGATCAGGAAAGTTTTTCTTAATTTTATTGGCAAAAAATTTCTCTGTTTCTTTATCCATCGTTGTGACAAGGTCATTGGGGTCAGACTTCGTATCAATCGTTAATGGGTCATCTATCCGGTTGCGAATTGTAGCCCCTGCTTCTAACACCCACTCTTTTGCAGTTTGATACATTTTCTTTCGATTTATTTCATTCATGACGTGAGCCTCCACTATTTAAACTGCTTCTATCATACCAAAGTAAAAAACCAACCACCAAATAGAGCGATTTATATTTGTGGTCGGTTTAAGGATATAGCTTACTCATTTTCTATAGAATAGAGCTGAATTCGAAGTTGCTCTAGCCGTTCTTTTGCTTTTATAATTTCAACTGTATCATTTGCTTTTAATGCGTCAGAAAGTGAAACTAATTCATAATCAATTTCCATTCGAATTACCGGTATCTTTTCCAGTGCTTCTTTTTTCCTCAATGCTTCCATTACGTATTTCATATTCTCATCCTTTCAGATGCTTTTTTTATATATATGACGTTCAGCTGTATTTGGTTAATGACATTCATGTATTATTTTCATATATTCCCAAATACCCATGCTGTTAAACCTATTTACGGTAAGATGAAGTTCTTGACTGTCGATATATTTTGCATAATACTAACTAATAGATAGCTTGAAAAAGGAGAGTAATTATGGGATTCAGAGGATTTGCAAAACGAGACTTTCAAACATTTTCAATTAACGGTTTAGATAAACGAATGGATGCAATAAGAGAACGTATTCAACCGAAGTTTAAGGCAATAGGTGATGTATTAACTGATGATCTAACAACAATGACAGATCAAGACATGTTTTTGCACATAGCACAGCATGCTAGGCGTACGGTCAATCCTCCAAAGGACACGTGGTTAGCGATTTGCCACAATAAACGTGGATATAAGCAGCATCCACATTTTCAAATTGGCTTATTTGATGATCATGTTTTTGTTTGGTTAGCGTATATTTATGAACTGCCAAATAAAACAGATATTGCGCGATCATTTTTGTCGAACATAGATGATATGAAAAATACAATTCCGAGTAATTATGTTATTTCACTTGACCATACAAAAAAGGAAGCTACCACCATTGAAGAGGCTGACTTAAAAAAATCACTCGAACGGTTTCAAAATGTAAAAAAAGCGGAATTTCTTGTTGGTCGTCACTTTTCTTCCGATGATCCGCTTCTTAAAGATGGTAAAAGCTTTCTACAAGAAGTTCACCAGACTTTTGAAACATTATTACCTATATATAAACTTTCTATGAGGGAAGTAGTTAAATAATAGTATGAAAGAGGCTGGGACATAACTACTCCTACCAATTGAAATGACGAACAATAACCTAAATTAGCTCCGGAAATATACGTAGACTCCTGCGGGAGGGATGGCATCGGTGAGACCCCGGAGTGCGAAAGCACGAGGAGGCTCACCAGCCACCCGCGGAAAGCGAAGTATATTTCCGGAGCGGTTTTTTTATACCATTTTATATTATTGTTCGGATTCTATTTAATAAATTTAATTTTGTATGCTTAATTTTTCGCTTGTTTTATTACTGGAAATACCTTATAACCTGAGGCGGTTTCAAATTCTTTAAAATACGTTTTTTCTTCACTTTTTGATGGAACGATCTCTTTAAAACGTTTGTATGCATCCATTATCTCCGTATCATCAGCGGATTGCTCGTAATACTTCTCTATTACTGTGAAAAAATGGACTACGTCAACAATTTCCTGTTTTGACCACAATTCGTTTAATGGATATTGATAATTCATTCATTACACCTCTTTACATCCAGCTTTTTCTTACTGTCTCTGCGTCTTTGATCATCTTGGAGAATAACTCTTCCACCGTTGGAATGTCATCAATTCTAGCAGTTACTTGACCAGCCCAGCCAAATCCTTCTGTATCTTTACCATCATATATATATGCTCTATTTGCAGCACCATTTATAAACGGTTGTAACGTTTCAAAGTTTGCTTGCTTCGATTCCAACTCTAATATTTGATCTGTCCACGTATTTTTTAAAGCACGTGCAGGCGTCCCAAGTGAACGTTTTATCACCACTGTAGAATTTTCATCAGCATCCAACAACGCTTGCTTATATGTTTGATGAGCATCAACACATTCTTTTGTTGCAATGAATCTAGTACCCATCTCGATGCCGTCCGCGCCAAGTGCTAAGGCTGCCATCATGCTCTTACCATCCCCAATTCCACCAGAAGCTATAACTGGTATGGATACATGATCAACGACTTGAGGAGTAAGAATGAACGTTCCAACATCACCACGCCCTAAATGACCTCCCCCTTCCTGACCAACTACCATTACCGCATCTGCACCTAATTCTTCTGCTTTTTCTGCTTGTCTTCTTGCGGCTACAAGTACCAATTTTTTAATAGGATGGCCTTTTACCATATCAAGTACACCTTTAGGATTTCCTCCAGTAACTGAGATTACCGGCACTTTTTCATCTATGGCAGCTTGAACCATATGTTCAAACGGACGACCATGCTGTCCAATTGCAAAATTAACACCGAACGGTTTATCCGTTAAAGATTTAACACGTTTAATTTCCTCACGTAACCTTTCTTCATTCGGTAAACTCATCGCAGTAATTTGACCAAGCCCACCTGCATTTGAAACTGCCGCTGCTAAATCAGCATATGCTAAATAAGCAAGTCCCCCCTGAATTATTGGGTAATCAATAGATAAAAGTTCAGTAACTCTTGTTTTCCATTTCAATTTATACTCAACTCCCCTAATTTATGTATCGATAATCATATGCTAGCACATGTTGAATATTAGTTGCTACTTAAGTAGACTAGAATTATTGATTACAATTTGCTATACTACTCTGGTATTTTACAACGATATGGAGTGCATATAATGAATGAGCAATCACAAACACCGTTATTCAATGGTTTATTAGATCATATAAAGAAGAATCCTATACAATTTCATATCCCAGGTCACAAGCAGGGAAAAGCAGTTGATCCAGCATTCCGTAATTTCATTGGAGAAAATGCGTTTAAGATGGACCTGATTAATATTGGTCCATTAGATGACTTGCATCACCCGCACGGAATGATAAAAGAAGCACAGGACCTTGCCGCAAAAGCTTTTGGAGCAGATCATACTTTTTTTTCCGTTCAAGGTACAAGTGGTGCAATTATGACGATGGTAATGAGTGTATGTAGCCCTGGTGACAAAATTATTGTGCCAAGAAACGTACATAAATCAGTAACTTCAGCAATCATTTTTTCTGGCGCAACACCAATTTTTATCCATCCAGAACTAGACCATCGATTGGGTATTTCACACGGGATTACCCCTACTGCAGTTCGCCATGCATTAGAAGCACATCCAGATGCAAAGGCAGTATTGGTAATTAATCCAACTTACTTTGGAGTGGTTGCAGATTTACAACAAATCGTTGAAGTTTCCCATAGTTATGACATTCCAGTGTTAGTTGACGAAGCACACGGAATCCATATACATTTTCACGAAGAACTTCCACTCTCATCGATGCAAGCTGGAGCTGATTTAGCAGCGACAAGCGTTCATAAACTTGGTGGATCCCTTACACAGAGCTCAGTATTAAATTTAAAGGGCGACCGGGTATCACATGAACGTGTTCAAACAGTCATGTCAATGTTAACTACTACATCGACTTCTTACCTGTTATTAGCTTCACTGGACGTTGCTAGGAAGCGACTAGCTACGAATGGATATGAATTAATTGAAGGAGCTATTCAATTAGCAAACGAAGCAAGAAATGCAATAAATGATATACCACATATGTATTGTGTTGGAAATGAAATTATCGGAAGTGAAGCTATTTATGATTTTGATCCTACAAAGTTAATCATTTCAGTAAAAGATCTAGGAATTTCTGGTTACGATGCAGAAGTGTGGTTACGTGAGAAGTACGCAATTGAAGTAGAACTTTCCGACCTATATAATCTACTTTGTATCGTTACTCCAGGCGATTCTCAGGATACAATTAACAAACTTGTAACTGCATTACAGCAATTAGCAGATGAAAAAGTAGATCGACGCATAGAAAAAGAAATAACTGTTTCAATTCCTGAAATACCATTACTGGCACTTTCTCCTCGTGATGCGTTTTATGCTGAGACAGAAATTATTCCTTTCGTAGATTCAGCAGGTCGAATAAGTGCCGAGTCGATTATGGTGTATCCACCAGGAATTCCAATTTTTATTCCTGGAGAAATCATTACAGAAGACAACATTGCCTACATTCAAAAAAATATCAGTAATGGACTCCCTGTTCAGGGCTTAGAGGATGAAACACTAGAAACGATTCATGTAATAAAGGAACATAAACCATTCAAATAGGGAAAATAGTAGTTATGATAAAAATATAGTTAATAACGACGCAGGGACAAAATAAATGATAAACAGTAATAATGAAAAAACTAATTCCATATTTTCCCTCGTTTTTCATTATTATATAAAAAGGTACCTGGATTAATGCCAGGTACCTTTACATTTACTATTTTTTACAAGTCGGACAAGCACCATAGAGGGTTGTTACTTTTTCATCATCAAAATGTTCAATGACCTCTTGACAGTCTTGACATATGATTGTTCCCATTTCAGCCCAACTCCTTAATGTTTTTTATGATAGCGTATACATATTATAATATGTCACATTTAAATATTCAACCTAAAATAGTATAACTTATTTATTTTTATTACATACTATTAATTTTCATCTCATAACGTGAAAAAGCAGTCACCCAAAACTGGATAACTGCTCTGTTTTTATTATTTTGTTTTTATTAAATGTGGGTCCACAATTTCATAACCTTGTTCGCGTAGACCGATCACAATATCGTTTAACGCCTGTGCTGTCCATTCCCTATCATGCATCAATAGATTGGCACCTGGATTTAGCAGACTATACGTAATATCAATTTCAGGCGCTTTTCCAGTTACCATTGCTTTAGTCAGTTTTTCTGCATTCATATAAGGCTCAAAGTAATCGTATCCGTAAGACCAGTTCATTAAAACCATGCCCTCTTGTTCAACAGTTTGTTTCGTATATTCTGTATTCGCACCATTTGGCGCTCGAAAGAATAATGGTTTTTCATCAATTATTTCTTCAATCAACTTATTAAGCTTAACGATTTCTTCTTTCTGCTCCTCTTTCGATAAATCAGGTAAAAAAGCATGACTATATGTATGGTTACCAATCATAAATCCCATATCATGAATTTGTCTTAATGTTTCTTTTTCTTTAGGTGTATCTAAAAAATGACCGTTAACAAAAAATATTGCACCTGCTTTTAATTCTTTTAATGTTTTGGCCATCTCGAGCGCATATTTATCTGGAGCGTCATCAATCGTTAATAATACAACTTTTTCATTAACTGACTCGTTTATTGGTTCAACTAGCCAATTCGATTGGTTTATTGTATATTTAGGTTCCACCTTTTCTTCTTTAACTACTTCTTCATCATTCTCTTTTTCATTTTTTTCTTTCTGATCGTTGTTCTGTGAATCTGTTTGTATATCCTGCTCTTTTTGTTGTTGCGTGGTAGTATTCGCTTCTTTTTCTTGCGAATCACTGGAGGTGGTACTTCCATTTGTGCAGGCACTTAAGCTTATCAGAACAATTAATAACAGAACGCCTAGTTTTTTCATTCAAGTTCCCCCTTGATGTTAAATCTTCTAATGTAATTATAACGAAAATAGACAACCTTTTGTTACACTATTTCTGAATTTATTTTAATTTATGTGGGAAAGTAAGTTTACATTTTTAACAAGAGGGTAATTTAACACAGTTGAACAGTATCGTTTTTGCATGATATTTTTTCAATCGGAAATAGTAAGTACATTAGTTGAACTATTATTATTAATATGTTTTAATACATAATTGTGCATTTTTTCTATATCCGATAAAAAAATAAAATAAAGAAAGGAAGGAATTCAATGAATAAAGTGACGCGCGTTTTTTGGGTTTCTGCTATAGTTGCAGCGCTATTCATAATATGGGGTATAATTCCCGAAGACGTATTAAAATCAGGTAATCTTAACGATGTAACGGCAAGTATTCAAGGTTTCATTGTAGACAGATTTGGGTGGTTTTACCTTATAAGTGCAACTGGATTTCTAATCTTTGCCTTATTTCTTATTTTTTCAAAGTACGGCAATATAAGACTGGGTAAACCGGGTGACAGGCCAGAGTATTCCTATATAACATGGTTTGCTATGCTGTTCAGTGCAGGTATGGGAATTGGATTAGTTTTCTGGGGAGCTGCTGAACCGATATCACATTTTAATACCCCTCCATATGGAGAAGGCGGAACTGCTGAAGCAGCAAAAACTGCATTACAATACAGTTTTTTCCATTGGGGATTACATCCATGGGCAATATATGCAACGCTTGCGCTTGCACTTGCTTACTTCAAGTTTCGTAGACAATCCTCTGGACTTGTGAGTGCCATTTTAGAACCATTATTCGGTGATAAAATGAAAGGTTCTTGGGGTACGTTAGTTGACTTCATCGTTGTATTCGCAACTATTTTCGGTGTTGCTACATCGCTTGGTTTTGGAGCTATTCAAATTAGTGGTGGACTATCCTATGTATTCGGATGGGATAAAACAATTACCATGCAGTTTATCATTATCCTTATTGTTACGGTTCTATATTTAATTTCAGCGATGACAGGCTTAAATAAAGGAATAAAATATTTAAGTAATACGAATATCGTATTGGCAATCCTGCTCATGCTCTTTTTACTTTTCGCTGGACCAACAAACTTCATTATGAATTTGTTTACAAACACATTTGGTAGCTATATTCAAAATCTGCCTAGTATGAGCTTTAGAATGACGCCATTTGATACTGAAGATACATGGATCAAGGGCTGGACTATATTCTATTGGGCTTGGTGGATTGCATGGGCGCCGTTCGTAGGTACATTTATTGCGCGTGTTTCACGCGGTAGAACAATTAGAGAGTTTGTGTTAGGTGTTTTATTAGTGCCTACTATATTTGGAGCAGTATGGTTTGCTGTTTTCGGAGGATCTGCTATCCACTTAGAATTTATTCAAGATGTAAGTATTAGTAACATTGTTACAGATCTTGGTAAAGAAGCGGCATTATTTGCTGTACTGCAAGAATTTCCACTTGGAATAGTAATGTCAATCATTGCAATTTTACTGATTAGTACATTCTTTATCACCTCAGCAGACTCCGCTACGTTTGTGTTAGGTATGCAAACAACAGGCGGTAGTCTAGAGCCACCAAATAGTGTTAAATTGGTTTGGGGATTAATACAATCAGGTGCTGCTGCTGTACTATTATGGCAAGGTGGTTTACAAGCACTACAAACCGCTTCGATCATTGCAGCACTGCCATTTACGGTTATTATGATTTTGATTGTATTTTCTATGTTGAAGGCATTTAAAGAAGAAGGTAAGCACTCAGATATGAGAAGAAGTAAATAGTAATATAAAAGGGTTAGGTCACATTTATCATGTGCCTAACCTTTTTTAAATGTTAATTTACACTATTTCGATGAAGGATTAGCTACCACTTAATCGTCCTTCTTGATCAACCGAGGCAGAGGCCGCATATTAACGGACACAGGATTTCTTATTTAGGTAAAAATAGGATGAATTCACTATTACTTCAAACTATAACGGCTTCTGTGTCCGTGAATAGACGTATTTGCCCAGATTTTGTACGAATAAAGGATTTGGTGTCCGCTTATCTCAAATCTTCTGAGAGACACTACAATAACGTGATTTTGAATAGATGTTGCACGTAATTTGCAATTAATATCGACTGCGAATCTGTAAGCTTCAAAACAATTAGTTTCTATCACTTTTTGTTCTTAAAAAAATGAGAGCTACTCCTCAGCAGCTCTCATTTTTATTATTTCATTGTATGAATAGGCATTCCTAATGCTACTTCTGCAGCTTCCATCGTAATTTCCCCAAGGCTTGGATGTGGATGGATGGTTAATGCAATATCTTCTGCT
Organism: Virgibacillus sp. GM2-2; assembly: GCF_055329585.1. Taxonomy (NCBI): domain Bacteria; kingdom Bacillati; phylum Bacillota; class Bacilli; order Caryophanales; family Bacillaceae; genus Virgibacillus; species Virgibacillus sp. GM2-2. The sequence goes on from NZ_JBUZWC010000018.1 coordinate 39,206, forward strand.
GTCATACCAGCTTCAATAGCTAAACCTATTTCAGAAATCATATCACTGGCATTTGGTCCCGCAATTTGTGCACCAATTACCAATCCGTCTTCTTCTCTAGTAACAAGTTTCAAGAATCCATCACTATCGTTTAATGATAGTGCACGGCCATTAGCAGCAAATGGGAATTTAGAAGCTTTTGCTTTGTAACCTGCATCTTTTGCTTCTTTTTCCGTGTAACCTACTGACGCTAATTCTGGATCTGAGAACACTACAGCTGGCATACCAAGGTAATCAATTTCTGATTTTTCACCACTAATTGCTTCTGCAGCTACTTTACCTTCGTAAGAAGCTTTATGTGCAAGTGGCATTCCAGCAACGATATCACCAATTGCATAAATATTTTCTTTGTTTGTACGGCATTGTTTATCAATTTTAATAAGACCTTTATCGTCTACTTCAATACCAACTTGTTCTAATCCAAGTTCTTGTGTATTTGGACGACGTCCGACAGTTACTAATACATAATCTGCCTCAACTGTTTCTTCCTTGCCTTTTGCTTCGTAAGTAACCTTGACACCGTCTTTTGATTCTTCAACACCTTTAGCCATAGCTTCCGTGATGATTGTTACATCTTTTTTCTTCAGACGTTTCTTAACTACTTGTGTCATTTGTTTCTCAAATCCACCAAGAATGTCTTTCGTACCTTCTAATACAACGATTTCTGTACCGAAGTTGGCATAAGCAGAACCAAGCTCAGTACCAATGTATCCCCCGCCAATAACAACCATCTTTTTAGGGATTTCTTTTAAGTTCAACGCACCAGTTGAATCTAACACACGGTCAGAAAACTTGAAGCTTGGAATTTCGATTGGTGAAGATCCAGTAGCAACGATACAGTTGTTAAATGTATAGGTTTGAGAATTTTTATCGTCCATTACCTTAACTGTATTTTGATCAACAAAGTAAACTTCACCTTTTACGATATCTACTTTATTACCTTTAAGTAATCCTTCAACACCAGAAGTTAATTTGTTAACTACTTTCCCTTTCCATTCTTGTACTTTAGAAAAATCAACCGAAACATTTTCAGACTTAATTCCTAGTTCTTCGTTTCCGTGGGCATGTTCTGTTAAATGACCAGCTTGAATCATCGCCTTAGAAGGAATACATCCAACGTTTAAGCAAACTCCCCCTAGGTCACCTTTTTCAACAATTGTTACTTTTTGTCCTAATTGAGCAGCACGGATGGCAGCTACATAGCCACCCGGTCCTGCTCCAACTACTAATGTGTCTAATTCAATCGGGAAATCTCCTACTACCATAACTCTACGCCTCCATCATAATTAATTGTGGATCGTTCAACAAACGCTTAATTTGATTTAATGCTAATTGAGCAGTTGCGCCATCTACAATACGATGATCAAAGCTCAATGACAGTGCAAGTACAGGAGCGATAACAATTTCTCCGTCACGAACAACTGGTTTTTCAGCAATTCGTCCAATACCTAAAATAGATGCTTCCGGATAATTTAACACCGGTGTAAACCATTGTCCACCTGCTGAACCGATATTCGTAATCGTACTTGTTGCACCTTTCATTTCATCTGAAGATAGTTTACCATTACGTGCTTTATCTGCCAATTCGTTTACCTCTTGTGAAATAGCAAAAATAGATTTGCGATCTGCGTCTTTTACTACAGGTACTAGTAAACCTTTATCTGTGTCTGCTGCAATACCAACATTGTAGTAATGCTTGTAAATGATTTCATCTGTATCATCATCTACTGCAGCACCTAAGATAGGATATTTTTTCAACGTTGAAACAAGCGCTTTTGCTACATACGGTAGGTAAGTCAATTTAATATCTTGTTCAGCAGCAACTGCCTTAAATTTCTTACGATGTGCAACCAGTTCTGTCACATCTATTTCATCCATCAATGTAACATGTGGAGCTTTTGTTTTCGAGTTAACCATTGCCTTAGCAATTGATTTACGGATACCGCTCATCTTCTCACGAGTTTCTGGGTATTGTCCCTCAGAAACTTGCTTCTCTTTAGAAGCAGATTTTTCTTCTGTCTGTTCACCTTTTTCCTCGGTTGTTTCTTGTACTTCTGCTTTTTGATCACCATTTAAGAAATTATCAATATCTTCTTTTAATACACGACCATTCTTACCAGAGCCACTAACTTGTTGAATCTTTACATCGTTATCACGAGCATACTTTCTGACAGATGGCATTGCAATTACTCGTTTATCGTCAGAGGATGAGTCTTGATCATCTTTTGATTCTTTTTGCTCTTTCTTATCAGATTGATCCTTTTTATCATCTGATGAGTCTTCTTCTTTTGATTCATTCTTCTCATCAGATTTAGGAGACGCTTCTTTTTCTTCCTCTTCTGATTCATCCGCTTCATCCTCGTAGCCTTCAGCATCAAAAGTAATTAGCGTATCACCAACTACTGCAACTGAGCCTTCTTCTACGTGAATTTTTTTAACTGTTCCCTCTACTGGCGATGGGATTTCAACAACTGCTTTATCGTTCTGCACTTCGCATAACACGTCATCTTCTTTTAGTTCATCGCCTTCGTTTACAAACCATTTTACAATTTCGCCCTCGTGAATTCCTTCACCGATATCGGGCATTTTAAAGTTATATGCCATAAATTACTACCTCCCATCCTTTAATTAAAAGTTAATTACTTCATTCACTTTATTTATAATGTCTTTATGATCTGGTAGCCATACTTCTTCAGCTTGTGAGAAAGCATAAACAGTATCAGGTGCAGCAACACGCAGTATTGGCGCCTCAAGGTGTAAAATTGCACGCTCTTGAATTTCAGAGATTACATGTGAAGCAACTCCAGCTTGACGCTGAGCCTCTTGAACGAACACAACACGATTTGTTTTTTGAACCGATTCTATAATTGTGTCGATATCTATCGGTGAAACTGTACGCAAATCAATTACCTCTGCGTCAACGTCATTTTTCTCCAATTCTTCTGCTGCCTTTAGTGAAGCATGTACCATTGCTCCATAAGAAATGATTGTTACATCTTTACCTTCGCGTTTTACATCCGCTTTTCCAATTTCTACTGTATATTCCTCTTCTGGAACATCCGCTCTGAATGAACGATACAATTTCATATGCTCTAAAAATAATACTGGATCATTATCCCGTATCGCAGCAATTAATAGCCCTTTTGCATCGTATGGAGTAGATGGGATCACAACCTTAATACCGGGTTGTTGAGCAATTAAGCCTTCCAAAGAATCAGCATGCAATTCCGGCGTATGAACTCCACCACCAAAAGGTGAACGAATTGTTACTGGTGCAGTTTTTGTATTTCCTGAACGGTAGCGCATACGTGCCATTTGACCACTAATGGAATCCATTGCTTCGTAAACAAAGCCGAAGAATTGAATCTCTGGCACTGGTCGATAACCTTGAAGCGCTAGGCCAACAGCCAATCCGCCAATACCAGATTCAGCAAGTGGTGTATCAAATACACGATCTTCACCAAACTCATCCTGTAATCCTTCAGTTGCACGGAACACGCCGCCATTTTTCCCTACATCTTCACCAAACACTAGCACATTTTCATCATTTTTTAACTCGATGCGCATAGCGTCTGTGATTGCTTGAATCATTGTCATTTGTGCCATGAGTTACTTCGACTCCTTTTCTTTGTATTCTTCCATCTGCTCCTGCAGGTTACTAGGAAGTTCCTCGAACATATTTTCTATCAGATCAGTTACCTTCTGTTTTGGGTATTCATCTGCTTTTTTAATTGCTTTTTTAATGTCATCTTTTGCTTCTTCAATTACTTTGTTCTCTTCTTCTTCAGACCATAGTTTTTTACTTTCTAAAAACTTACGGAAACGAACTAATGGGTCTTTTTTCTCCCATTCATTGTCCAAATCGTCTGTACGATAACGTGTTGGATCGTCACCAGCCATAGTATGTGGCCCATAACGGTAAGTAAGTGTTTCAATCAAAGTAGGTCCTTCGCCTTTTACCGCACGCTCTCTAGCCTCCTTTGTAACTGCGTATACAGCTAACACATCCATACCGTCTACCTGAATTCCTTCAATACCTGCCGCAACAGCTTTTTGTGCTAATGTTTTAGCATTTGTTTGCAGTTCAACTGGCACAGAAATAGCAAAATAGTTATTTTGAACAAAGAATAGTGCTGGAGCTTTGTACGCACCTGCAAAGTTAATTCCTTCATAAAAATCACCTTGCGAAGTACCACCATCACCAGTATAGGTAATTGCAACAGACTCCTTACCACGCTTCTTCATTCCCAGCGCTACTCCAGCGGTTTGAGTGTATTGCGCTCCAATAATGATTTGTGGACTAAGTGCATTCACACCTTCAGGAAATTGGTTTCCGTGGAAGTGGCCACGTGAGAATAAAAACGCTTGATATAATGGAAGTCCATGCCAAATAATTTGTGGGACATCACGATATCCAGGTAAAATGTAATCATCTTTTTCTAGAGCGAATTGACTTCCAAGTTGTGAAGCTTCCTGCCCTGCAGTTGGTGCATAAAATCCTAGACGTCCTTGACGGTTTAACGCGATAGAACGTTGGTCTAGCATACGTGTATAAACCATTCTTCGCATAAGTTCTTTCAAATCATCATCTGAAAGATCAGGCATATCGTCCTTATTCACTATTTTTCCATTTTCGTCAAGAATCTGGAACATTTCGAACTGACTTTCAACACTTTCAAGTACGTGTTTCAAAATAGTTCACCTACCCTTTCTATACTATCCATTTATTTAGTCTTTTCTAGCCTTCCCAATATACATAAAAATCTGTACCAATTTGCTCCTAATCTTATTCCCTATTTTAAAAATATCTAATCAAAGTTGATTAGTACTTTCAAAAAAACTGTTACATAATCATCGCAAAAATAAATGGTACAATCGTAATGTACATAAAGTTTAGCTTATCTGCATCAACTTGGTCAATCACTTTGCATTAATTTATACATATTTTTTTGGCGTTTTCGTTGTTTTATTAGCTTTTAGTCAATCTGTTATATTAGGTAGACTAAACTGTACTAATCTCACCAAAAAACAGGGGCTAAACCCGATAATCGGATTTAGCCCCTGAAAATACATCTAATCTTGTTTCTTTTTTGCTTCTTCATATTTCACTTCAATTTTAGCAACTTCATAAAACTCTTTTTTCAGCTGATTATATTTTTCAGTATAGTTGTTAAAGCTTTCATTTGCTTCTAGCACTGCTTGGTAACTTTCGTTAATTTTCTTAATGTGCTCTGTTAACGTCTCTTGCTTTAAGTCTTTCTTTTGAAGCATTGTATACAATTCTTTTTCTAGTTTTAATGATTTATTATATGCTTCGTTTAGATTGAAATAGGTATCGTAACGCTTCATCATAACGTCATACATTTCATTTGCTTTATTTTTAGCATCTTCTTTTTCTAAATCATTAATTAGATCTTTGATTTTAGTAAATTCTTCTTTCGATGCTTCTATGCTTTCTTTTTCTATTTCAATTTTATCTTTTCTTTTTTCAATTATATCAAGTGCTTCTTGAGAAATTGATTTAATTTTATCAAATTCATCCATGCTTAAATCAATAATTTGACTATAAAGTTCTTGTTCTTTTTTCTCTAACTCGACAATCTCATCCTGTTGTTTCTCAAAGGCTTCTTCTAATGTAACTGCCTTTTCTAGATGGTTATAAATCTTTTCAGAAGCTGGTGCACCGTTGCATGCGGCTAACAATGCAAGCATACTAATAAATAAAATAATGATGGCTAGTTTTCTATATACCAATTGAGCCCTTCCTCCCTTTTTCAGCGCAAAAAATAGAACTATTTTTTATAGGTAGTATAACATATATATGGTACCTTAAAATATGATATTCGTAACTATATCATATTTCTCAATTATTAATAGTATTTATGTTAAAATATAAAAATATGTACAAAGTAGGGGTGAACATAACCATGATAACAATGAAAGATATCGTAAGAGAAGGACATCCTGCATTACGTGAAGTAGCTAAAGAAGTAGCTATTCCTCCAAATAACGAAGAAAAAGAACTTCTTGAAGATATGCTATTATTTTTAAAAAATAGTCAGGACGAGGAAACAGCAACTAAATATGAATTAAGACCAGGAGTAGGTCTTGCAGCTCCACAACTTGGAATATTAAAACGGATGATTGCTGTTCATTTTGAGGATGCAAAAGGAAAACAATATAGCTATGGGTTATTCAACCCAAAAATAATTAGTCACTCGGTTGAAAATGCCTATTTATCTGGCGGTGAAGGATGCCTTTCCGTAGATCGTAATGTTGAAGGGTATGTTCCAAGACCAGCAAGAATTACCGTTAAAGCAACCGATTTAGAAGGAAATGAACTAAAACTGCGATTAAGAGATTATGCAGCAATTGTATTTCAGCACGAAATTGACCACTTAAACGGCGTAATGTTTTATGACCACATTAATAAACAGAACCCGTTACTTGCTCCAGAAAATGCAAAAGCAATTGAATAGAACGTTTTCTGACTACCCTCTTCATCAGAAGGGTAGTTTTTTTATACTGAAAGGAAAGTGTAAATTTTTATGGATATCACTATAAGGACAACAAAGGCTTTCGTCATTAAAGCGTGGCGATAAGCCAAGCAAGTTTTCTAATAACTATTGTATAAGATTTTATTCTAGGTAAAAAATAACGAAACAGTTATATTTTCAAGTGAGTAAAAAAGATTTTTTGTTAGAAATCATGTATTTTCATTTCAATATTAAGCAAACCGTATTATACTATAAATAAGAGGGATTGGATCGGTAGGTTTTGTTGCTTTTTCTTAAGATCATGAAAGGAGATGCGCGAACCATGTTAAAACGCCTAAAAGAAAAGTTAAAGAAACGCTGGAAGGATTTTTTAGGCAGAGGACGAGTACCAACAACGTATAAAAAGGACTACCATAAATAAAGCCAATCACATTAAAAACTTGCTACGGACATTTTTGAAACTTTATTAGGCTTGACGTGCGGATTACAAAAAGAAAAGAATCAGCTGAGCAATATTTTCATTCTAGTTGCTAGATGATTCTTTTCGATATATCGTATATGAACCAGCTGTCTATCTACCGTCAGCTCTATTAAATAATGTTAAAAATAATCCATGCATAGGAATTAGAGGTTCCTTGGTAATAATCAGAATCAATAATTCTTATAGAAAAGCGCAAGCGCCCGTTTAGAAGCGGACGCATAAGCAAGGGACTGTAGAACGCATGGGTTTAGCGTTCGTAGTGTCCATTGCTTATGACGGCAGCTTCTGGGCGATGTAGCTAGACAGCTTTTCGTTTATACTTTCTTTGCTCTTTAGAAAAATTGGCTTATCGCCGGGCCTTTATGGCGAAAGCCTTCGTTGTACTTATGCAGTATGAAAGGAATTATACTTTCTTACCTGCTAAAATATAAAAAAGAAACCGATAGGAGAGATGAAATGATTTACAAAGTGTATTATCAGGAACTTAATACGGAGATTCCTGTACGTGAACGAACAAATAGTCTGTATGTTGAGGCAGAAACAGAACGAGCAGTACGAGATAAATTAGTTGACCGTAACTTCAATATTGAATTCATCCAACAATTAAACGAAGCCCATTTAGCGTATGAAAAAAAGTCAGAGAATTTTACATTGGAGAATGTGTAAAATTATGAAATTCGTAAAAAATGATCAAACAGCAGTATTCGCATTGGGTGGATTAGGGGAAATTGGTAAAAACACATACGCGGTCCAATTTCAGGATGAAATTATTTTAATCGATGCTGGAATTAAGTTTCCAGAGGATGAATTGTTGGGAATCGATTATGTAATCCCTGATTACACCTATCTAATACAAAATCAAGACAAAATTAAAGGATTAATTATCACACATGGTCATGAGGACCATATTGGTGGAATTCCTTACCTATTACGCGAAATCAATATACCAATATACGCTGGAAAGTTGGCAATTGGTTTAATTCGAAACAAACTTGACGAGCATGGTTTATTACGTAAAGCTAAATTAAACACAATCCAAGAAGACGATATAATTAAGTTTAGAAAAACATCTGTTTCGTTTTTCCGTACGACACACAGTATTCCAGATTCTTATGGTGTCGTTGTAAAAACACCTCCTGGCAATATTGTTCATACGGGTGATTTCAAATTTGACTTTACACCTGTTGGAGAACCAGCTAACCTAGCAAAAATGGCTGAAATTGGTAAAGAAGGAGTTTTATGTCTCCTTTCTGATAGTACCAATAGTGAAGTACCAGGATTTACGATGTCAGAACGTGTAGTTGGTAGTAACATAAATGACATTTTTAATCGTGTTGATGGTAGGTTAATATTTGCTACATTTGCATCAAATATTTATCGTCTACAACAAGTAGTAGAAGCTGCTGTTAAAAATAATCGTAAAGTGGCAGTTTTCGGACGTAGTATGGAATCTTCCATTGCAATTGGTCAAGAACTTGGTTACATTAACGCACCAAAAGAGACCTTTATTGATGCACATCAAATCAATCGTCTACCTGCGAATGAAGTTGTTATTCTTTGTACTGGTTCCCAAGGTGAGCCAATGGCAGCTTTATCACGGATAGCAAATGGTACACATCGTCAAATTCAAACAATCCCAGGTGATACGGTTGTATTTTCATCGTCACCAATTCCGGGCAACAATATCAGTGTAAGCCGAATTATAAATAAACTTTACCGCGCTGGCTCTGATGTTATCCACGGACCATTAAGTGATATTCATACATCAGGACATGGTAGTCAAGAAGAGCAAAAGTTAATGCTACGGTTAATTAGACCGAAATATTTCATGCCGATTCATGGTGAGTACCGTATGTTAAAAGAACATACTAAACTTGCCGAATCCTGTGATGTTAAGCCTGAAAATTGCTTCGTCATGGATATCGGTGATGTATTGGCACTTGGCAAAGATAACGCAACGGTTGCAGGCAAAATACCTTCTGGATCTGTTTATGTAGATGGAAGTGGTATAGGTGATATTGGAAATATTGTCTTACGTGACCGCAGAATTCTTTCTGAAGAAGGTCTTGTCATCGTAGTGGTTAGTATTGATATGAAAGAATTCAAAATATCTGCTGGACCAGACATTATTTCAAGAGGCTTCGTTTATATGCGTGAATCAGAAGATCTTATTAACGAGGCGCAAAAGCTTGTCTCCTCTCACTTAAATAAAGTGATGGAACGCAAAACAACACAATGGTCTGAGATTAAAAATGAAATTACCGATACGATCGCACCGTTCTTGTTTGAAAAAACGAAACGTCGCCCGATGGTATTGCCAATTATAATGGAAGTATAATATTCAAAAGCGGAAGTGCTCTTAAGCACTTCCGCTTTATACTTTTACTATTTTATTAGCTCTTTGTAGCAAAAATCATCTTTTCTTCGTATCGAATATACATCAAATACGGGTTTTTTAGAAAACAAACGTTAAAATGACCTCGCTTAAACTAAACCAAACGACGAGCAGTTTTCTTTACATCAGGAAATTCTACTTTTCCATTTGTAAAGAAGTCTTTTATTAAATATTGTCCATATTTAATAGCTTGATCGTACGTTATCTGTCCAGGTAATGGCGCCTGATCCTCCATCACGACATCAATAATAGCTGGTTTATCCGATAGAAATGCTTGTTTCATGGTGTTTTCCATATCAGCTTGTTTTTCTATTCGAAACCCTTCTCCCCCGCATGCTTTAGCAAAATCAGCGAAGTTTATGTTCCCTAATTCTGTTTCATTGTTAAGGTTACCTTTTAGTTGTTGTTCGTACTTAATCATACCAATCATGCTATTATTAAGTACGATTATTTTAATCGGCATATTATATTTGACCGCAGTAATAAAATCGTGCATAACCATTGTAAATCCACCATCACCACAAATGGCGACAGCTTGTTTATCTGGATACGCCTTTTGGGCAGCAATCGCACCGGGTAAACCAGATCCCATTGTTGCTAAGGCTCCAGAGATAACAAACTTTTGATTTGTGAATGGAAAAAATCGAGTAGTCCAAACAGTTACATTCCCGACATCGCATGATATGACAGCATCTTTTTCAACGTTCCTTTCTAGAGCATACATCACCTGTGGACCATGAATTGGATCGGCACTTTCTTTTTTCTGTTCTTGCATATGAATATGCCACCTTTTCATTTTATCTTGATATTTTTTCAAAAATTCCGCTGAACTGCTTGGAGATACAAGTGAAGTCAATTTCGGTAATACATGTTTAGCATCACCACATAATCCTTCCGTTATTGGATAAATCTTTCCAATAGCATCCTGTTGAATTTCTATTTGTATCGCGTCTACTTCATCAGGTAAATAGTCACGATATGGAAAAGTTGTTCCAATTAACAGAAGTAGATCCGTTTCCATTATTGCCTCATAGGCAGGTTTAGTACCTATTTGTCCGTGCTGTCCTAGATTTAATTCATGGTAATCTGGAAGTGCTCCCTTCCCTAACAAACTTAATACAATTGGAGCATTAAGTTTATTTGCAAATTCTACTAGTTCTAATCTAGCATCTCGCACCCCTTTTCCTGCTAAAATTACTGGTTTTTTAGCTTTATTTAGTAAACTAACAGTTCGTTCAACGGTTTCTTGATCTGGGATGATGGTAGGATTAACACGCGTTTGATTCGTTTCCTTTTTCTCACGCTTTTGTTTAACTGCAAATAAATCGTCAGGAACGACTAAAACAGATACTCCTTTCTGTGCGTATGCTTCACGAATAGCCATATTCAGCATATCTGGTAATTGGTCAGCAGCTTCTACACGTCGGTTGAAAACACCTACCCCATCAAACATCCGTTCGAGATTAATTTCTTGATGTGCATCGGTCCCTACTGCAGTACTAGTTACTTGCCCCACAATAGCAAGAACAGGTGCCTTGTCTTTTTTAGCATCGTATAAACCATTCATTAAATGTACAGCCCCAGGACCAGCAATCGACATACAAACTCCTATTTTGCCTGTCAGCTTAGCATAGGCTGATGCTGCAAGCGCACCTACCTCTTCATGTCTAATCTGTACAAAATCAATAGCATCTTTATTTTTACGTAGATCATCTATAAATTCGTTGATAGAGTCACCTGGCATACCATATAAATGATCCACTCCCCAGTCGACTAATTGATCGATTAATATCTCACCTGTACGCTTTTCAAACAAACTAACCCATCCTTTCGAAAAAAATTCTATAATTAACTATTTCCTTTAAAACAAATAAAGAAACCTGTATTCGAAAATACAGGTTTCTTTCCATTACTATTAGTTTTCATCCATTACAAGTTGTTTTTCAAATCTCGAGATATCTTTGTCTGAACCAATTACGATAAGTATGTCATTTTCTCGAAGTTTATCATCGGCTCTTGGTGAAACATTTATATCTTTATTTCGTTTAATTGCTACAACGTTACAGCCAAAATTGGCACGAATATCCAACTCTATTAATGTTTTTCCAAGCATTTTTTCTCCAACTTTAACTTCGACAATACTATGATCATCTGACAATTCTAGATAATCAAGTATGTTACTAGAGATGATATTGTGGGCAATTCTTTTTCCCATGTCACGTTCTGGGTGTACAACTTGGTCAGCACCAATTTTATTTAGAATTTTTTCATGATAGTCATTTTGTGCTTTAACGGTGATTTTTTGAATACCCAAGTCAGTAAGGATAACCGTTGTTAAGATACTAGCCTGAATATTATCCCCAATAGCAACAATGACATGATCAATATTCTTTATTCCTAATTCTTTTAATGTTGCTTCATCGGTAGAATCAGCAATTACAGCGTGTGATGCAATATTCTTAAATTCATTCACTTTATCTTCATCATTGTCAATTGCTAAAACTTGCATTCCCTCTGCACTCAACTCGCGGCATATACTTCCACCGAATCGACCTAAACCAATTACTGCAAATTCACGTTTCATTGTGTATCCTCCATCATTCGCGATTCTTTTCATAAGTGTATCATACTACGATTCGAAGGAAAAAATCTAGGTGATATTATATAGCATCTAGCATTTGAAACTGCGATTTTACTAAATCAAAATACTCGCCTTTATATTGCATTAACTGCTGGTGGTTGCCGTGTTCGAGAACTTTACCTTGTTCAAGTACATAAATCGTATCCGATTCCCGGATAGTTGAAAGACGGTGTGCAATGATAATAGCTGTTCTACCTTTTAAAAGACGTTTTAAAGCCGCTTGAATTTTAACCTCTGTTTCCGTATCAATACTTGCTGTTGCCTCATCTAGTATTAGTATTTTAGGATCAGCTAGCAACGCTCGTGCAAATGATAATAGCTGTCTTTCACCGGCTGATAAAATATTACCTCGTTCTTCAACCTCTGTAGCGTATCCATCCGCAAGACGGCTAATAAATTCGTCTGCACCAACTACTTTAGCAGCCTCAATTACTTGTTCATCTGTAGCATCTGGCTGTCCAAAACGAATGTTTTCCATGATTGTACCAGAAAAAATAAATGTATCCTGCAACACAACACTTATTTGTTGGCGTAATGTATCGATTTGCACATCGCGTAAATTATGACCGTCGATTTTTACGACACCTTTAGTCGGATCATAAAAACGACTGATTAGGTTAGCTATTGTTGATTTACCGCTACCAGTGTGACCAACTAGAGCAATGGTCTGACCTGATTTAATATCCAATGAAATTTCATGTAATGCAATCCGATCGGAATCATAAGAGAATTGAACTTTATCGAATTCAATATGTCCCTTCATATCCTTTAACTCATGGGCATTTTCTTTTTCTGCAACGTTTGGCTGTTCGTCCAGAAATTCAAAAATTCGTTCTGATGCAGCCATCGCCATTAACAATTGGTTATACATTTGCCCGAGTCTTGATATTGGCTCCCAGAACATTCCTAGGAAGAAAGCAAATGCTACAAAACCTCCAACTTCAATACCCCCGTTTTCTGGGCCAATAATAATCAAGTGAGCCCCATAAGTTATTAAAATGATTGTACCTATTGCATTACTTAATTCTACAAACGGACGAAAAAGTGCACTCTTTTTTGTTGCGTTTTGCCAGCTTTCAAAGTTATCCGTATTTATACCATCAAAAAACTCCGAGTTCTCTTTTTCCTGAGAAAATGATTGTGTAATACGAATTCCCTGTATGCTCTCATTCAAGTGTGAGTTTAACCTTGATTGTTGTATACGAACATCCTGCCAAGAACGGCGAATATTACGACGTAATTTGGTAGAGATATAGAACATGATTGGAAGAATAACCATTATTGCTAAAGCAAGTTTCGGACTTAACACTAGCAATATCACAACAATTCCAACAAGTGTTACGACGTCCATTAACAAATTTATAATACCGTTTGTAAACAATTCCTGCAGTGAGTTAATATCGTTCATAATTCGAACGAGTATTGACCCTGCCGACCTAGAATCAAAAAAGCGGTGAGATAATCGCTGCACATGTGAGAATAAATGTTTTCGTAAATCGTAAATAACATTCTGTCCAAGTATATTTACCCACCTAATACGAAAGATGTTACCGATATAGTTAACTAAATATAAGACACCAATTATTATAACCAAATTAGTCAGTAATCCAGTATCTTTATCTTTAATTGCAACATCGATTGCTACCTTACCAATTAAAATCGGTACTGCCAATCGCACTGCTGTTGAAATCAGCATTGCGATTATCGCACCCGGTAAGTATGTTTTTGAATATGGTCGTAAATATTCTAATAGCCTCCACATTTGTTTCCAGTTAAACTGCTTTTCTATTGCCTGATCTACCGTATAGTGAAATCGTTTTAAATGCCGACTATTTCTTACCTGTTCTTTTGATTTAGCCATCATTATCCCCCCTTACTGATTAGCTGCTTCCATAATCGCTTCACGGTCTTGATATTGAATATCATAAATACGCTGATAAGGTCCGTGATTAACAATTAAATGATCGTGGGTGCCGCGTTCTACAACTTCCCCATCTTCCAGTACTAAGATTTCATCTGCATGCTTTAAGGAAGAAATACGGTGGGCAATGATAAACGTTGTACGCCCTTTCATTACTTCTTTAAGCGCTTTTTGAATTTTAAATTCTGTCTCCATATCAACTGCTGAGGTTGCATCATCAAGTACTAGAATACTAGGATTAATACAAATAGCTCGTGCAATCGCAATCCGTTGTTTTTGACCACCTGACAATCCCATACCACGTTCGCCAAGCATTGTGTCATAACCTTTAGGCATTTCCGTTATGAAATCATGTGCTTGTGCGCGTTTTGCAGCGTTTATAATTTGTTCATCAGTCAAATTCGGATTTCCGTACGCAATATTTTCACGAATTGTAGTTGAAAAGAGGAAAGATTCCTGCAAGACAAATCCAATGTGACTGCGTAATGTTTTCAATTTATATTCTTCTACTGGAATTCCGTCAACTAAAACATTTCCTTTTTCCGGTTCGTAAAATCGAGTTATTAGTTGAGTAATACTAGTTTTTCCTGACCCAGTTGCTCCAATTAACCCAATCACTTTACCAGGAGGAGCGTCAAAGCTAATATTTTTCAGCGCTGAATCGTCATCCTCAATATATGTTAATGTGACGTCATCAAAGGTTACATGACCATTGATATGGGTATCTTTAGCGTTTTCTTTTTCTACTACATCTTCTTTTGCATGTAAAATTTCTATTAATCGCTCACCTGATGCCTTCGATTGAGAGAACAAATTAATAACAAATCCTAAGTTCATCAACGGTCCTAAGATGTACCAAACCAGACTAAAAAATGCTACTAATTCTCCGAGTCCCAGCCTTCCTTCAATTACTAAGTGTCCGCCATATGCAAGTAACACTACTGCACAGACATTCCCAATAAATTCCATGAGTGGAAAATATTTTGCCCAAATGTCTGAGGTTTTCAAATAGTGTTGACGATAATTATCGTTGTTAGATAAGAATCTTCCAATTTCAAAGTTTTCACGTGACAATGATTTAACTGTTGTCATACCACTAATATTTTCTTGTACACGTGTGTTTAAATTACCAAATGACTTTCGTATTCCTCGAAACGCAGGGTGAACACGTTTGTCAAATTGATAAACTACGACGCCAAGAAAAGGCATCGCTGCCATCGTTACTAACGCAAGTGGGACAGAATAATAAAACATAACACCTAAACTGATAACAATTAGAAGTGTAATTCGAATAAGTTCTGAAAAACCTACTGATAGAAAAAAACGAAACCCTTCCACATCTGCGGTTAGTCTAGACATTAAGTCACCAGTCTTTGCATTATCATAATACTTAAAAGATAACACTTGGAGTTTCTTATACAATGCATCCCGTAATGTGTACACACTTCGAATACCAAACATATCCCCCAAATATTGGTGATAAAAAGTAGCAAAACCTTTAATGACCATCAAAAGTAAAAACGTAATTGCAATATATGGTATCAATGAATAACGTTCTTTTCTTACTACTTCATCAATCGTTATCTGCAATATAATTGGATAAGTCAATGTAATGGTCGTTACAAAAATCAAAAACAATAAAGATGTAAAAAAGTATTTCTTAAAAGGCCAATAAAATTGCTTTAATTTTCTAAAAGTATCCATGAATTTCCCCCCTCTGTTGTTTTCCGTACCTACTAATATAACGGGTCTCGAAATAAATATCCACTCATTTTGCTCACTTTTTTAAAATTTTTTATAATTATTTTTTTTGGATATGTTTTGGTTATTTTATGTATTTTAATTCCTTGTTTTTACTAGTTGTATTTATCCGCAAACCTTGATCTAAACATAGTAGTCAGACAATGCACTGGCGCGGACACAGAAGCCTTTATTTTTACTTTTCGGGTGTGTTTTATGGTTTAGAGGACACAGGATACGTTATTTAAGTAAAAACAGGTTGAAATCTGACCCTTTGTACTAAATAAGGTTTCCTGTGTCCGCGAACAACCACATTTACCTTTATTTTGTTCAAATAAGATATTTGGTGTCCACTAATATCAATTCACAGTAGTTAAGTGCTTTCTCCTATTATCTTTAACTGCGAACTATTTTGATGCATAATAATCGCATCTGAAACACACTATGCTTTCCGCGGACTTGCGTTGAGCCTTCATATTTCCAGGACACTGCTTGTATCGGACTTAGGATGCCTTATTTGCCATTTTTAGCTTTATTTAGAGGATTATCGGACACACGATACCCTATTCAGCTAAAAAACACGATTTCAACTACTTTTTACCCAAATAAGGAACCCTGAGTCCGATAACATCCGCATTTACCTTTATTTTTCACAAATAAGGAATCGTGTGTCCACTAGCTGCAATCCTGCACGTAATCATTCCAGTACAATCAAAAATGTTACTTCCTAGCCTTGTTCGAAACGGAATTTAACGTTGTAGTTACGATAAACATAAATTTTTACTGTTTCTCAGTTCTCACCGACTATGAATCTGTCTACATTAAAAAACACTCCTATCAAATAGGAGTGCTGCTGTTAAATAATTTATTTTTCAGTTGTTCCAAGTACACGATTTACTCGTTTACGAAGCATCTTCATGCCTCCGCCGCCTGCCTGGAAATGTCTAAGCTTGCCTTCTGTATCAAACACATAATAGGCAGGTACATATTGATTTTCAAATGCATCTGTTAATTTATGTTCATTATCTACAAATATTGGCTGCGTAATATCATGTTCATTTGCTACTTCTTGTATTTGATCTAAATCAAGGTCCTTTTCGGAACGTGGCATATGAACAGCTATTACATTTAATTCTTCCTTGTATTCATCACGAAACTCATTTACATTCGGCATAGCCTCTTTACATAATCCACAGCTAACTGACCAAAAGTGTATTAATGTAGGTTTGTTTCCGATTAAATCGCTTTTACTAATTGATTCACTATTAAACCATTTTGTTGCGCCATCAAGTTCTGGCATGTCTGCACGCAATCGCATAAATTTCTACCTCCAATGTTTTTCTATTGAAAAAGCTGACTCAGCAATAGTCTTATTAAAGAGTCAGCTTATAGCATTTATATAATACGCTACGATTGATTATAGTGTTTCTTGTCCAGGTTTCCAGTTTGCTGGACAAAGTCCACCAGTTTGAAGTGCTTGTAGTACGCGTAATGTTTCATCCACATCACGACCAATATTGTTATGGAATACTGTTTGATATTGAAGTTCACCTTCAGGGTTGATAATGAATAATCCGCGTAAAGCAACACCTTCATCTTCAATTAGTACGCCGTAATCCTTTGAAACGATATGATTTGTATCTGCAGCTAATGGATAACTTAACTCGCCCAAACCATTGTCGTCTCTTGATGTATTAATCCAAGCTTTATGTGTATGGATTGTATCAGTTGAAACACCGATAACTTCTGCATCTAAATCTTCAAATTCATCATAACGATCAGACATTGCAGTTATTTCTGTTGGACATACAAACGTGAAATCCATTGGGTAAAAGAAAAGCACTGTCCATTTATCGTTTTTCATATTTTCTTCTAAAGTAACTTTACCAAACTCTTTATTAGGCATTACAGCATCCATTGCAAAGCGTGGTGCCTGTTTTCCTACCATACGTTCTGCCATTAATAATCCCTCCAACATTTTCTAAATTATATCCATAAACGATTATAGGCAACCTTCTAATTTTAGTCAATGTTAACTAATAATTAATTTAAAAAAGACTAAAGAATTGTCACATTATGGTCACTTATTTTATTCATGCAATAATAAGTATAACCAGACATATCAACTATAAAACAAAATTCTACGTGAGCGTTGCACAAATATAACCGTAACATTAAGTTAGCGTTTTTGTCTATTAATGAGAATTGGAGGTATGTTTAAGTTAGATAACTTAAGGATATTAATTGAATTGGTTACGAGGTTTCGATATGATAAAAAACATAGAAAAACGGAAAGGAGTTTTAAATTGGATATTTTTAAAGAAGGACTAGATATTAATATCGGAGGAATTTTAGACAGTGTAATACCAGTTGCGTTAGAAATTGGTCTAATTATTCTTGCATTTATTATTTTTGTACCAATCGGTAAGAAAATAATCGAAAAAACAATACAAAGAGCTGGTAAAAATGAAAAACTCTCACCAGGTAGAGTAAGAACACTGGAAAAATTACTTGTTAATGTTTTCTCCTATGTAATGATTTTCGTATTAATCCTTATGATTTTCGGAGCATTTAATTTAGATATCGCTCCCCTTCTAGCTGGAGCTGGAATTATTGGATTAGCTATTGGTTTTGGTGCTCAAGGTCTAGTAAGTGATGTTGTAACTGGTTTTTTCATTTTACTGGAACGTCAAGTTGAAATTGATGACTATGTAACGGCTGGCGGATATGATGGAGTTGTCGAAGAAGTTGGTTTACGTACTACTAAGATCCGTAGCTTTGACGGTACATTAAATTACGTGCCAAACCGACTACTTGAAGGAGTGGCCAATCACTCACGTGGAAACATGCGCGCTATGGTTGATATCGGCATAAGTTATGATGATAACATAGACGAAGCAATTACTGTATTGGAGAAAGTTTGTGCTGAATTTCAAGAGGATGAACGTTTCAAGGATGGTCCAAACGCACTTGGCGTTCAAAGTCTTGGTGCTTCAGATGTTGTTCTTCGAGTACTAGGTCAGACTGAAAATGGTCTACAATGGGCTTGTCAACGAGATATGCTTAAACGAATTAAAATTGCCTTCGATGAAGCAGGTATCGAAATTCCATACCCACATCAGGTTAATGTTGATAAAAATAATTAATAAAAATGTGCATAATCCACATGTCTGATTCCTATTGACCCTAATGTTAACGAAAAAAAGTAAACCCAGCACTATTTAACGGTGCTGGGCTTTTACTATCTATTGAAGTTTTTGTTCTACCATTTGGCAAACTTCTTCTGCACTACGACCTTCAGCATTTATAACTGGTCCTTCAATGCTAATTGTTGCCATTCCCATCACATCTTTATCCTGACCAGTGATCACGCAGCAATCACATTGTCCAGTATCTTGCTCAGAATGTAAGTCAATGACGTCGTGTCCTTTTTCTTTTAATGCTTCCTTTACATCCGATAGGGATTCTTCTACGCCAATTCGCGCCATACCTATTACCTCCTCTAAACATTACAAATTAGTCATAGATAGTTTTTACAAAAAGTAAAAAGGTATACACTAGTTGACGCCTTCTATTCACTTTCCTTTTTCGGTAACAAGATAACTAACACAAACGATATGACAGCTAACACTAATAAACCTGTATACACATTATGTAATCCAGATGTTAAGCCATCTTCTAACACGTTGATGACCTCCTGTGTAAGACCTGTTTTCTCTTGAGAAGCTAAAATTTGATTGACGGAATCAACTGACACCTTATTACTTAACTGATTAGCTACTATCGTTTCTTGAATTTGGCCATTCAATATTCCACCAAGCAAAGCAACTCCTACAGCACTACCTAGTGAGCGCATAAACATATTTGCTGCTGTTGCAATGCCTCTTCTTTCCCAACTAACTGAACTTTGAATTGCGACAATAAAGGATGTGCTCGTTAATCCCATGCCAATTCCAATGAAAAATGAACCAGTTCCAGCCCAAATCGGTCCCATATCTGGGGACAAAAAGAAGAAAAACACACCTCCAAGAATGAGTGATCCTCCCCCAATAAGTGAAGTTGCTTTATACCCGATAACGAGTAAAAGGCGACCTGCAGCTGTCGAAGCAAGTGGCCAACCAATGGACATAGTAGTTAACGTAAACCCTGCAACGGTTGCAGATTGATTCATTACTCCTTGCACAAATGCCGGTAAATAACTTGATACCCCGATTAAAATCATACCAGTGGTTAACGTTGTAATATTTGCAACCCTTAATAATTTGTGTCTCCACAAATCAATTGGCATCATTGGTGATTTCACATGTTTTTCATGGTATATAAAAACGAGTAATGTTAGAAATGCGAAAATGCTTAGCCCTATCATCAGTGGTGACCCCCAACTAAATCCTACGCCACCTTCAACAAAAATAAACATAAAAACACTCACGGCAATTACTATTAGTACAGATCCCAAGTAGTCAATTGACCTATCTTTTTTCTCTATATCTTCTTTTAAAAATACGACTATACCAATCATAGCTAATAATCCAAGTGGAATATTCATCCAAAAAACATATCGCCAGCTTAATATGTCAACAAACAGTCCACCCAATAACGGACCTGTTACCGCAGAAACCCCCCATACGCTTGACAGATACCCTTGGATTTTTGCTCGTTCTGTTCTATCATAAATGTCACCAACAATTGTTGTGGCAATTGGCATCAGTGCCCCTGCTCCAATCCCCTGAACAAATCGAAAAATGATCAACATTACCATATTCGTACTGAACCCACAAAGAATAGATCCGAACATAAATGTGGAAACACCAATTACGAATATCGGTTTTCTTCCAAATATATCAGACAATTTTCCAAAGACTAAAACAGTAGCTGCATTTGTTAACAAATAAGCCGAGAAAACCCAACTATATAAAGAAAATCCACCTAAATCCGCTACTATACTTGGAATTGCAGTCGCTACGATTGTTCCCTCAATAGCCGCTAAAAACATTCCTAGCATAACGGAAGCTAAAATGAATGGTCGTTTCAACTCTCTATTTTTATGTATCATTGTGCTCATTCTTTATCACAACGTTTCTTGTAAAATAAAAAATCACCCTCGTCACGCATACTGATGGCAAGGGTTATTTAATATGGCTTCTTAATTAGTTTGCTTCTTTGAATAGATATCTCGATTGACTTCCTTTAATATAGCCCTTCGAGTTACGATTCCATCAAAGTATCCTTCATCATCTGCTACACATACAAAAGGATAGTTGATTACAGCTTTGAGACCAGTCATAAATGTATCGTTTTTTCCTAAACATGGAATATCTGTATACATTACTTCCTGTACTTGCATTGCTGAAAGCTTTTCGAATTCAAATCGTTCTAAACCTAAAATTTGATTCAAAATAACCGTTTTTCCAATTGTACCTACCAATTTATATGATGAATCTAAAACTGGAACCGCAGAATATCCGGATTTCACTAGAACTAGTAAAGCGTGCTCTAAAGGATTATTTTGTTGAACATGTGCTACCTTTTCTGAAGAAATCATTAAATCTTTAATTAAAATATCCGTTAAGGGTTTATCTTTTAACGTACTCATATCTAAAACGCTCCTTCTTACTAACTTGCATAATTGAAAAAGGTATTTATCTTATCCACATAAAGTGAAACTTCGTTTAGTGGGGGGCTTTTCCTCCTCCACTGAATGGTAGTTGAACAGAATCGAACCTTTACGTGCAGTTTATCCCTCCTCATGTAGTCCAATTTTTCTTTGTAAGCTTGAAAAGGAGGTTTTACTGCCCATTAAGTCGGGATAAAAGGAGTAAATAAATGTATTCTACCCTTTCAGTTTATCATACTTGCTAGTAAGTAATAAGTTTAAAATATTGTTGTTGCGTTATTAACTGTATATGATATAACGTAAGCATATGTTTACGATTATGTAACTATTTTTTTGGAATATAAAATAAGAAGGAAAATGTCTAAATGAAAATTCACACGTTTACAAGAAGAGAAGAAGTTGTCCATGCTATTACTCATGGAATTGGGGTAATCTTTAGCATTGTTGCACTCGTCTTATTAATCATTTACGCATCGTTGAATGGAAATCCGTGGCACATTGTTTCCGTTTCTATTTTCGGCTCTACGATGTTATTTATGTACATTTGTTCCACTATTGTACATGGTCTTCCTGATGGAAAATGGAAGGATATCTTTCAAATATTTGACCATTCATCCATCTATTTATTTATTGCTGGGACATATACACCCCTTTTATTGATAATTTTACGAGGAGAAATTGGATGGATCCTGTTTGGGGTTGTTTGGGGCATAGCGCTAATTGGGGTTATTTTTAAAATATTTTTTGTAGAACGCTTTATCATTCTTTCAACGCTGTTTTACATCATCATGGGATGGTTAATCGTTTTTGCTTGGGGACCATTAACGAGTGAATTCAGTGGCAATGGGCTTTTACTGTTACTCATCGGAGGGTTATTATATACTGTCGGATCGTTGTTTTACGTTTGGCGCGGCTTTCCATACCATCATGCTGTGTGGCATCTGTTCGTTTTAGCTGGATCAGCATTTCATTTCTTTACTATTTTCTACTATGTTATATAAATGTGTGAGACATCGTTACCTACTATAACGATGTATCACACCCCATTATTAAAAAGGAAATTTATTGAGCCATTGGCCACCATCCATTGTTACAACCTCTCCATTGATGTATGCAGCTTTATCTGACAAAAGAAAATACGCAAGTTCGGCAATTTCTTCTGGTTTTCCTAAACGTTTTAATGGGACTGAATCAATTGTCCGCTTAGCAGCAAATTCTGAAGTAAACAATTTTTCCGCTCCTCCGGTACGTTCGATAGGTCCTGGTGCAATCGCATTTACACGAATTCCATATTCCGTCCCCCATTCAACTGCGAGTGTACGTGTCATATTTAAAACACCTGCCTTTGCAGCTGAAGAGTGAATAATTCCAGCCCCTGCATCCCATGCATACGTTGCTACCATATTCAAAATGGAACCTTTTTTCCCATTATTTATCCAGTATTTCCCTACTTCCTTGCTACAATAGAACGTACCATTTAATACGATATCAATGACAGTGTTCCAACCGTTATACGATAGATCCTCTGCTTTGCAAATAAAGTTTCCTGCTGCATTATTTACAAGATGGTCAACTGTGCCATATCTTTCTACTGTTCTTTCTACCATACGTTCTACATCATCAGGCTTTCGAACATCCATTGGCACAATTAAAATGTCACCTGATCCATGTTTTAAAAACTCTTTCTTCGTTTCTTCTAGTCGTTCTTCGTTTCTTCCAGTTATGACAACGTTGGCTCCCTCTTTTACAAATTTTTCTGCCATATACTTACCCATACCACTTGAGCTTCCAGTAACAATAACTGTTTGATTGTTCATCTAATTTCCCCCTATCAAAAATGAATGGCTATTCATTTAAGCATATTCCTTTCTTTAAAATAAGTCAAAATTAACTAATAGATTCACAGAGAAAATTCATGTAGAACATACAGTAACGTGGTATAATGCTACTATTAGTCTTGGAAAGGTTTGACCACATGAATAGAAGAACATTCTTAAAAAAATCAGTTGGTAGTCTTCTGGCATTACTCGGTCTGGGCGGAGGAACCTATTATTATGCCCGTGAAATTGAACCGAGTTTATTAGAAGTTCACGAAGAAACCATATTATCTAATAAAATATCTTCTTCATTAAATAACTTTAAAATCGTTCAATTTTCTGATACACATATAGGTTTTCATTATAGTTTGGAACAATTAGAAAAATTAGTCAGCACAATTAATTCGAAAAATCCCGATATTATTGTTTTTACAGGTGATCTGGTTGATGCACCGAACGATTATAATTGGAATACATCACTAATTCGTATTTTAGGCTCACTTAGAGCAAATTACGGTAAATATTGGATTTATGGAAACCATGATCATGGGGGCTATGGAACAGATATTATAAAGGACGTTATGGACCAATCAGGATTTAAGCTTTTGAAGAATCAACATGAGAAAATTGATAAAGATAACGAATCTATTATATTAGCGGGAATTGATGACGTAATGTTAGGTGATCCTGACCTGAAATCTGCTCTTCATCAAGCGGACCCATCGTTATTTACCATGCTTTTAGCACATGAACCTGATTTTGCAGATCGTACAGTAAATTATAGTGTGGATGTGCAGCTCTCCGGACATAGTCATGGTGGCCAGGTCAGACTCCCGATTATCGGTCATCTTTATACGCCACTTTACGCACAAAAATATGTACAGGGAAAATATCAGTTGGAACATTTAACCTTATATGTTACAAAAGGAATTGGGACTACACGATTACCGTATCGCTTCCTCTGTAAACCAGAAATTTACGTGTTCACTTTGAAACAAAACAATGTGTAACACTTTATCCATGGTTTTTTAACAGATTTCATGGTAAGCTATAGTCGATTTTTGTAATGATGGAGGTCAACATAGATGATGAAAATAATCAAGTTAGCGTTCCCTGTATTTATACTTATATTCGTTCTTGCAGCATGCGGAGATAAATACGAAGGTGAGTATTCATATGAAGTACAAGACTTCACATTTACCAATCAGGCCGGTGAAAAAATAAGTAAGGAAGATCTAGAAGGAAAGTTTTGGGTTGCTGATTTTATCTTTACCAATTGTGAAACAGTATGCCCACCTATGACTTCCAACATGGATAGACTTCAGGAGAAATTGAAAAAAGAAGGTCTCGAAGACGTTCAACTAGTTTCATTTAGTATTGACCCTGAGAATGATACAAAGGAAAAATTAAAAGAATTTGCAAAAGCACGAGGAGCTTCATTCGATAACTGGCATTTTTTCACTGGATATGAGTTTGAAACAATTAAAGAGCTTTCTATAAAATCATTTAAAGCTGCTTTAGAAGAATTACCTGATTCCGATCAATATATGCACTCAACTAGCTTCTATCTCGTGTCGCCTGAAGGAAATTTTATTATGAAATATAACGGAACAAAAGCTGAAGAAATGGACAAAATCGTCGAGGATATTAAATCCATGAAATAGAGGCAAGGACTTCCTTGCTTCTTTTTGTTTGCTTTCTAAGTTAATTCTTAATTAAATCGCAATTAAAGTAAACTGCGAACTAATGAAAATTCATGTTTATGGTAACAGCAACGCTGATTTCCGCTCTGGACAAGGCTAGTGAAGTAACATTTTCAAGCGTACTGGAAAGATTGCATGAAGGATGTCAGCTAGCGGACACACGAT
Source organism: Virgibacillus sp. GM2-2 (assembly GCF_055329585.1). Classification (NCBI taxonomy): domain Bacteria; kingdom Bacillati; phylum Bacillota; class Bacilli; order Caryophanales; family Bacillaceae; genus Virgibacillus; species Virgibacillus sp. GM2-2. The sequence goes on from NZ_JBUZWC010000018.1 coordinate 64,219, forward strand.
CCCTTATTTGTGAAAAAGAAGGGTAAATGCGGTTGTTATCGGACTCAGGATTCCTTATTTGGGTAAAAACAGTTGAAAATAATGTTTTTTAGCTGAATAAGACATCCTGTGTCCGTTAATCCTCAAAATAAAGATAAAAAAGGTAAATAGGGCATCCTCAGTCCGATAGCAAGCAGTGCTCTTACGTACTATTCGTTCAGAATGTGATTTTCTTCCGCGAAGGCTGAAGCGTTGACCTAAGGTGCGCGACTGTCCGGAGCTATAACAGGCGTGAAAAGTAAAAATAAGGGCTTTTGTGTCCTCTACCAAGCAGTGTCTTGCCCCCACGTTTAGTTCGCAGTTTACTTCATTTGTGTCAAAAACAACAATTTATTAGGATACAGCTTTTTCTTTGCTCGCATTTATTGTAAATGGACAGGCTTTGCGATAATATAAGAGTGACAAAATGAAACAAACTCGGAAGGGGGATACACCATGAAACAAGCCAAATCAACTAACGTAGCCGAATTAGCTAGGGCTCTATATACCATAAATAGACATGCCAAAACTGCTCCAGAGCCAAAGCATTTATATTTCATTAAAAAAGAAGCAATTAAAAAATTACTTACTAGAAAACTAGCCAAAAAGATAGGACTTCATTTCTCCGATCACCCTAAATTCAGTAACCAGCACTCTACATTACTAGTAAAGGTTGACGACTACTATTTTCATATACCTCCGGAGAAGGATGACTTCAATCAATTGGAGCATTTAGGAACACTTGATCAAACTTATCGTAACCCCCAAACAAAAATGTCATTATCTCAGGCCAAAAAAATAGTCTACCGTTATATTAATTTTACTCCTAAACAAGAGAAACAAACAAAAAATCGTAAATACACTTCTTCCTACTATACCCCTTCATCCTTAGGGAAAATGGAATGGCCACCTACTAAGTCTTTTCGCAAATTCTAATACACAAAAGCCGCAAATAAACGATTTTGCGGCTTATTTAATGTTTTAATCCTTTTATAGAAAGGTAAAGCATAATTAAGGAGGCTAAATCATGATTGAATTTCAAGATTTTGTATACGAACTACAACGTTATGCAGATCAAACTCACATCCTAAAAGATAAATTTAACAGTCTTTCCGAAGAAGAAAAAATAAGAGTTATGAAACATGCACCAATCAATCAACCAACTCCAAATGAGCACTATGAAGTTGTATTCCGTTGGTTAGAAAAGGTTCAAGCGGAAGCAGGTGTAGTAGAAAAGGAAGAAAAATAAATATCAGAACCCATCATTTCACAGGAATGATGGGTTTTTTCACGCCTTTTTCGTAAATATAGCTTGATATAAATACTGGATAAGTCTAGTGAACACTAAAATTCCACCGAAAACTGCCATACAAAGTAAAGAAACTTTTATTAGATAGAAATGATTCAATTTAAAGAAGACAACACCAATTGAGATTGTACTGATGAAAACAATTAGACTACATAAAACATAACTTAACACACGATCTTGCTTTAAAAGCACACACCATCGGATAATTGGTTTAATAGAAAGATAACAAATTAATGAACCTCCAATGATTATACTCATTAATCCATAAGGTCCCATTTTTACCATGGACATCAACTCATCTAACTGTTCCAACTTTACCTTCCCCTTTCACCCCTATTATCACCACTAGTTAAATTTCTTAAACTTTTTAATACATGAACTTACTGATAATTTGATATAATCGGGTCAATTGCGAAACGGTTTGAAAAGGAGGTAATATAGTCGTGAATAAAGCTTTACTTTCGATAATTGTAGGTGCTGCGTTGTGGGGAACAATTGGCTGGTATGTTAAGCATTTGTACACGTATGGTTTTACACCAATGGAAGTTGTGACACTACGTGTTTCAGCCACTGCAATAATAATGGTTATTTATATGGTAGTTAGAGCACCTAAGAAATTAAAATTAGACTCCGTGAAGGACATCAAATATTTCATAGGAACTGGAATTTTGAGTATCATTTTTTTTAATTATTGTATGTTTACGGCGATTGAGCTATCGACAATTCCATTTGCGACAGCTTTATTATATACTGCACCAGCATTTGTAACACTACTGTCACTAATCCTGTTTAAAGAACCACTTACAAGAATTAAACTAATTGCACTACTAATCACACTTCTAGGCACATGTTTCATCGTTGGTCTTATCCCCTTTAATCAACAAACATTGCAACTATCAAGTATTCTTTTTGGACTAGGATCTGGGATAGGTTATGCCCTTTATAGTATATTTAGTAAATATGCACTAAAAAAATATACTAGCCTAAGTATTACTACCCACACCTTTGTTGTAGCAAGTATTGTATTACTGCCATTTTTTCCTTTTACAACGAAAACAAATCAATTACTCGATCCAACTGTTTTATTCTATGCTTTCGGATTAGGACTCCTACCTACCGCACTGGCATATATCATCTATACATATGGCTTAAATCAAACAGAAGCTTCTAATGCCTCCATTTTAACCACTATTGAACCAGTAGTTGCAACATTAATAGGTATTTTTGTATTTCATGAATCTTTTTCATTCATTCAAATGCTTGGGATGGGATGTATAATTGGAGCCGTTATTTTAATCCAGCTATACAGTACCCCGAAAACTGCCCACATACAAAAATAAGGGTTGGAGTTATCATCCACTCCACCCCTTAAATAAATTCTTATCGTATCAATCATAGAAGGAAAAACGTTTTGGTTTTGTTGTTTCCTTCTTCTTTTGCTTGTTCTCAAGTCTTAATTCAATTTGTGTCAAGCTTTTTTCATCTGATAATAATTCTTCCTTGTATTGTTTGACAAGTTCTTCAAAGTTCTGGGTTTTAGGGCGCACTTCCCTCACTCCTTTTTATATTTTAATTACATTATACCCTATTTTTCTAAAAATGAATCAAAATTATTTGAACATTTTGTTAAGAAATAATATTTTTTATATTACGCAGACATTTTTATTATGATTTTATTTTTCAGAATGAGAATTTTTTTAAAAAAGTGGTTTATGTTGTGCCGTAGAATTTATATTACAATAAAAAAAGAGGGAATTGAAAGAGAGTACTTGGGAATATCCTTGTGGACCTAGGATATATCCCAGAGAGAAATTATTATAATATATTTTTATCATTTATTTTTTTATCTATTTGGTGATCGTTATCACGTACACTATCATACAAATTTAATAATCTGTCTAGCTCTTGACTTATAACGATAGATTCTTGACTAGTAAACCCTTTTTTAAAGGCAACCTCCGTCATTTTATTACGAAGAAACTCGATTCGTTCTAAAAGATTATCAATTGTTTTCATATTAATAATGTGGTTACCTCCTCTAACAGCATATAGATGTAATTACTTTAGCACAGTATTAAAAGCATTACCAGTATTGCTGCGATTAAAACATAATGATAAATTAGTGTGAACTTAAAATAAATTACTTCTATAATTTACTAATAAATGATAATTTATTAGTAGGTTAATTATTTTATAACCCAGTCATTTGGTAAGAATAAAGGAAGGTGAGTAGAATGTATTTCAAAAGAAATGAACCGTTTCGTTTTACATTTGGACAGCCATTACCTGGTAAGTTAATCGATACGTCAAGTACAGACCGGTCACCGATTAATGTATCCGTGTTAGATGTAAGTAAGAACGGAGCCAAAGTTTACTGCGAGGATCGCAGGCAACTGACAAAAGGTGCCCAGATAAATTTGTCTTATACGATTGATGATACCGCTTTTGATGCGATAGGTACAGTAAGCTGGATGAAGCCGTCTAAAACCTCTTACGAAATGGGATTACAATTGAATACAGATGAAACGTATCACACTTCCATCATTCAGTCGTTAAAAAAACTGAAACGAATGAACAATTCATGAGATTATAGAAAGACTCTGAACTATGTTACGATTAATTATATAGATGCCAACTTAAAACACATGCTAGTATCTATATAATTTATACTTTTCCACCAGTGTGAAGGGAAGGATGTCTACGTTGGTTAAGCATAAAAAGAAAAATGAATGGTTAGAATGGGGTAAAGCAATTTTTATTGCAATATTATTAGCATTTTTTCTACGTACATTCGTATTTGCAACCTCCATCGTCGAGGGTGAAAGTATGGTTCCTACCCTAGAGGACGGTGAACGAGTTATTTTTAATAAAGCTGTCTATTTAATCGATGAACCTGAACGTGGAGATGTTGTTATTATCAAGCGACCAATTAAAAATTACGTAAAGAGAGTAATTGGTTTACCAGGTGAGACGATAAAGTTTCGTGACCATCAATTGTATATTAATGGTGAAAAGTATGATGAATCCTTTATCAGTCAAGAAGCATTAAATCATACAGGAAATTTTGGTCCAATTGAAGTTCCTAAAAACAAATACTTTGTAATGGGAGATAATCGAGCTATCAGTAAGGATAGCCGAAACGGATTAGGTTTTATAAATGAGGATGACATCGTTGGTAAATCTGAACTAATCATTTATCCATTTGATGAATGGAAAATGATTGATTAAATAAGTAGGGTCAGACAAATGGTCTGGCCCTTTTTATTTTATTTTATTTTTCATTATCAAATACACAATACCCAATATTTAAGATAATTAGCCCAAAGCAAACTACTGTAAGTGCAATACCCATCTTATGTGTGCACCTCCTCTAAACGATTTAAGTAAGGATTATGTATGAACAAAACGACTAACCGCTTAATGAATTCGCGTAAGTCTAGATGAACATAACTAAAACCAACAAATCCACTAAATTCTTATCAGTGCAAGATTATTATGTGCAAGATTTCTCTTCACTATCATACCAATTTCAAGCCCCTAAATAAAGCAAAAATATGTTAGAATGAATAAGAAAAGCGAAGGCGACTGCTTAGCGCCGTACAAATAGATAAGACTGTGAAAGTACGGTGAACTTTCCGTACATTCATCAGGACTAACTATTTGCTAGGCGCTAGGAGCCGTAGCTAGACATGAAAAGCGAAGGCGACTGTTCAGAAGTAGGCGCATAAGCAAGGAACCTTTGAGTGCATGGTTTTGCACTCGAAGTGTTCATTGCTTATGGCGACAGCTTCTAGGAGCCATAGCTAGATCTAGAAAATTAAAGACGATTGCTTAATGTTGATTAGTCTCAACACCCAAGATGAAAGAGGTGACAGTTTTGTTTCACTGTCCTTATTGTGGCACACATGTAAAGGATAACGAATCCTATTGTATAAAATGTGGAAGGCATCTTCCTGAGGATATGCACCATCGATTAAGTGGTTCAAAAGGCTTTAACAAATTTTGGTATCTCCCACTTTCTGTTATTGCGCTCTTCGTATTATCAACCAGTGTTTTCTTTCTTTATTTAGAAAACCAAGCAGCTGAAGCTAAAGAACTATACACTAGTGCAGAAAAGAATGCACAAAAAGGCGAATATAAAGAAGCAAAAGATCTTTTTAAAGAAGCTCTGGAACAAAAAGAAAATTTTCCGCAAGCTAAAAATGCTGTTGAATTCATGGACATCGCTATTAGAATTCAATCAAAGCTTGATAATGCATCAAAACATCTGGCAAAACAGGATTATCAGACTGCTCTAGATCTTATTTCTGATACTGAAGCGTCATTAAAAAATTATAATGGTTCAGTCGTTAGAAAACTAATAAATGAAATTGTACTGACTAGAAACACCATTAAAATCGATCAGTTAAGAAGTCAGTTACAAAAGGATCCTTCCATAGAAAAACTGAAAGTACTGCTATGGGAAGCTGAATCTATTCAAAGTAATGAAGCACAAAATATTACTACAATGATCCGAAATCAAATAATTGATTATACGTATGTTAAAGCAAGTGAGCAATTACAAAAACGCCATTTTTCGGATGCACAAGTACTTGTAAATGACGGATTAATTTATGCTCCAGATTCTGATAAACTTAAAAGCTTACAAACTACTATTAATAATGAAAAAATTGCTTTTGAAACAGCACAACAACGTAGAATTGAGTCGGCTTTAAATACTGCTGAACAAGAGCGAAAACTAAATAAAAATGATGCTGTAGAACTTGTCGAAGTTTCTCTTTCAAATAATGATCAGGGAAATCTTGTAGTTAAAGGAAAAGTAAAAAGTGTTGCAACCGTACCAATTAATACGGTTCTCGTTGAATATAACTTATTGACAAGTAAAGGTGAAGCGTTCGAGTCAAATGAAGTCTATGTATTTCCCGACACACTTTACCCTGATGAAACTGGTGAATTTGAATTCACTCACTTTGAAATTGACGAAAAAGCAAAAGAATTAAAAGTAGAAGTATCCCAAATAAAATGGTACACAGATAAGTAACACATGCAATAAATGAGGTGAATTTTTTGAAAAAAAATCAGTACATACCAACCACTGTTACCATTATCATCATGATCATAGGTGGTATAAGTATCTTTCTTATGTACAATCAATGGTATGCAACCGAAATAGCCGTTAGTAACTCAGGTATTAATAAAATCAGTAATTCACCGCAAACATTGAATCTCAAATCAATCATTCATAAAGTTGAGAAAAATGTAATGCAGATCGAAGGACAAAATGAAGAAACGACGATAACTGGATCAGGTTTTTTGTATAACGATAAAGGTGATATCATAACAAATGCACATGTAGTAAAAAATGCTGATATTATTAACGTGCGGACATCCAACGCCCGTGTTTATCCAGCTGCAGTAGTAGGAATTAGCGAAGAAACAGATATTGCCGTTATCCGTGTTCCACAATTGGCAAACCAAACCCCTATTCCAATAGAAAAAGATTCGAAAGCTGATTTAGGTGATGAAGTTATTGCCCTAGGTAGTCCACATGGCTTTCAAAATACGGTGACGCTTGGAATCATCTCAGGGACGGAACGTAATTTTTCCGTTGATGGGTATGATTATGAAAATGTTTATCAAATTTCTGCTCAGATTACGCATGGGAATAGTGGCGGACCATTAATTGACCGTGCTACTGGAAAAGTTATAGGGATAAATTCTGTCGGTACAAAGGACGGAACAATTGGATTTAGTATTCCATTACCGAATGTAATTGATCAGATTGAACAATGGTCTAATGAAGTACAGACAGATCAGTTAGACTTTTCTAGTCCGTCCCAGATTATTAATAATATAGATGAAAGTGCTTATAAAAAAGACGCTGAGTATTTAATTAGTTACTTTCTAGATAGCGTGTTAATCCGTGACTATATAAGCGCTTATACTATCTTAGGAAGTGAAATGCAAGGAAATACTTCTTATTCTGATTTTCGTGAACAATATATTCATGTGATTAATTTGACATACGATAACTTTAACACGACAATTACAGAGAATAATCAGGTAGAATCAACTGTTACGGTTAATTTTTCTCAAAAACAACCTAACAAAGATAAAGTAACAAAATCTACTGTTGAGTATAAATTTTCTATAGGTTATGAGAATGATCAGTTAAAAATCTTAAGCATAACTAAGGAAAAAAATTAGAAAAGCACTCTAGCCATTAAGTTTGGTTAGAGTGCTTTACATCTGTTACATCTACTGCATACCGATAATATGTATTTTTCCCATTCTTCTTTGCTTCATACAGTGCCTTGTCTGCTTTAACTAAAATACCATCAATATCTGTATCATCAGTTGGATATAAACTAATTCCAACACTTAGTGTATTATTAAATACCTTCTCATCAATGACAACTGGATTTTCCATGCTAACTAAAATACGTTTTGCAAGCATTTGGGCATCCTCTTCCCCGTTTATATCTACTAACAATACAGCGAATTCATCCCCGCCAATTCGAGAAAGCAAGCTATTCTTTGGAACGATACGTTTTAACCTTTCTCCAATTTTTATTAGAAACTTATCTCCAATATCATGTCCGTATGTATCATTAATTTCTTTAAAACCATCCCCATCAATATAACAAACAGCCATACATTTCGTAGGATCTTTATCCATTATTTTTTTTGCCAAAGTTAATCGATTAATAAATTCTCGTTTATTCGGGAGGCCGGTTAAATAATCGGTAATTGCTAGTTGTTTTAGTTTGTTTTCTGCTTTTACTCGGTTAGTAATGTCACGAGAAGAAGTAACTATTCTACTTAAACTTCCATTATTGTTTAAAACAGGTTTAATATGTGACTCTACCCAAATTATCTTACCAGATTTCTGCCTCACTCTAAATTCAGTTAGTAAAGATTTTTTTTCAACTTTTGTAGCAACTAGTATTTCCGACAATCTGTTTTGATCATCTTCATGTATGTAATTTATCACCCAATTTCCTATCAATAATTCTGGTTCATAACCAATCGTAGGTAAATGTGATGGCGATGCATACCTTATAATCCCATTAGGATCAATAATATTCACCAAATCCTGCGTATGTTCAGCAATAAGCTGATAACGTTCTTGTGTGGCCGTTAGTTTTCGTTTGGTTTCTATTTCCTCTGTAATGTTATGAATAATAGCTGCAAAAGCAACAAATTCTTCATTTTCATCTGGAATAGGTGTAAAACTGATGGTAGTATATAACATCGTTTGATCTTTTTTATATAAATCGATTGTTAAATCATGAATTTTTTCACCTTTTTGCAACAGCTTAAAGTATGTATCAAACTTTTGATTAATGTGGGGTTGAAATTCAAATAAACTCATTTTCAGCAATTCAGCTTTGGTATAGCCAAATAATTGTATAAATGCTTCATTGGTTAATAGAAATTTTCCAGTGAAATCAATTAAAGCAACACCATTATCGGTAGTATCCATGTAAGTAGAAAATAATCGATTCAGATACTTTACATCATCGGATTTTTCGGAAAGCTGATTGACGTTTACTGTTACACCAACAACATATGTAATTTGATCGTTTACATTGTAAACTGGAATTAGCTGGGTTCGTGCTTCATATTGACCATTGGGAAGAATAACATTGTCTTTATATGTAACGATTTCACCTGATTCAAGTACCATTAAGTATCGTTCTCGTATAAATTGTGCTTGTGCTACAGAATTACTTTGGGTTATCGTTCTCCCAATATCCCGTTTTGTCAAACGCGCTAGTTCCATTGCCGGTTTATTAACATAGTCATATACAAAGTAGTTTATGCCTTGTTCTTTAACTACCTTCATTAAAAATACGCAGTCAGTGACAACAACTGAGAATTGTTTGATCCAATCAATTTGCTCCTCCCTGAAGTTTTCAACCTGTAAATTCATTGCAAATTTCCCCTATCTTAAAATACTTAATAAAGCTTTTATTGGTATAAGCTATACACTATTAATCAAATTAAGAAAAACTTAGTTGTCACAAGGTCCATTTTTACGTAAACTGCTAACTAAGTATGTGCTATGTTGATTTCTGCTTCGGACAGCCGCGCAACTCAGGGCAACGCTTCAGCCTCTTCGGAAGAAAAACACATTCTAAACGAATAACATGCCAAGGCACTGCTTGGTATCGGACTGATGATGCCCTATTTTCCTTTTTTACCTTTATTTTGAGGGTTAACGGACACACGATGCCTTATTCAGCTAAAAAACATG
>NZ_JBUZWC010000019.1:0-63182 GCF_055329585.1 Virgibacillus sp. GM2-2
CTCACCAGCCGCCCGCGGAAAGCGACTGCCCGCAGCGGAAATCAACGTTGCTGTTCCCCTAACGTGAATTTTCACTAGTTCGCACTTTACCAAGAAAACGATACTAAAGGGTTCGTTGCTAATACGTTTCATAATTATCTAGCTGGATGATCACATTCGTCACATAAATTACCATAGCAATCTGCTTTTTCATTCATGTCATTTCCGCATTGGTGACACTTTTTCTTTGGTAATGTTCTAAAAAACTCAATGACATTTTTCATGTGTATCCTCCTTTAAGTTGATAAGTGTATTGTATTATAACAGTATGCAAACAGTCAATAGTGTGTTACAACAATTTATAAAAAGAGGTGTTTATCTAATGAAATGTACAGTAATTGGTTTTTGGGGTGGATTTCCCGCAAAAGGCGGAGCCACATCATCGTATTTATTCGAAAAAGATGGATTTTCGTTAGTAGTAGATATGGGGAGTGGGGCATTATCTACTGTACAAAACTACAAGCATGTTATGGAGATAGATGCTGTTATATTGTCACATTACCATCATGATCATATTGCTGATATTGGTGTGCTTCAGTATGCTTGGCTTGTCCATTCCTATCTTCGCGAGGAAAAAGAAATTCTGCCAATCTATGGTCATCAAGAGGACATGGAAAAGTTTAAATCGTTGACACATGAATGCACAGAGGGAATCCCATACGATCCAAACAATGATTTAAAAGTTGGTCCGTTTAACATAAGCTTTCATCGTACCAACCACCCAGTACCTTGTTTTGGTATGCGAATAACAGATGGTCAGGACATTGTTGTTTACACTGCAGATACATCGTACAAAACGGATTGGGTTACCTTTGCGAAAGATGCAGACTTGTTAATCACAGACTGTAATTTTCACGAAAATCAAGATGGCAGTGCAGCGGGACACATGAACAGTAAAGAAGGTGCGACCATTGCAAACGATGGAAACGTAGGCGAGTTGTTATTGAGTCACCTTCCACAATATGGTGATACAGCAGATTTAATTAAAGAAGCAAAAAAATATTATCCTGGTAAAATTCAACTAGCAACAACAGGGTTAGTATGGGAGAAAAATAGGAGTTAACCTTTGAACAGATAGGACTTTTCCATTACAATTAACGATAGAAAGAAACAAACGGGAGGTATTTTCGACATGAAATTTATTGATAATAAAGGAATAACAGATCCAAGTATTAACCTCGCTTTGGAGGAGTATGTATTACAAAACTTTGGTGAAAAAGATACATATTTATTGTTCTACATTAATCGACCATCGATTATCATTGGTAGAAACCAAAATACAGTCGAAGAAATAAACACAGAGTACGTTGACAGCAATGGAATTAAGGTTGTTCGTCGTCTTTCAGGAGGGGGAGCAGTCTATCATGATGAAGGCAATCTAAACTTTAGTTTTATCACGAAAGATGATGGGGAAAGCTTCCACAATTTTGCAAAGTTCACGAAGCCTGTTGTTGAAGCGTTAAACAAGCTTGGTGTTCCAGCAGAATTGAAAGGACGTAACGATTTAGTTGCAGATGGTCGTAAAATTTCAGGAAATGCACAATTCTCTACAAAGGGACGCATGTTTAGCCATGGTACCTTAATGTTTGATTCCGAAATCGAACACGTAGTTTCCGCACTAAATGTAAAAAAAGAGAAGATCGAATCAAAAGGAATCAAATCCATCCGAAGTCGTGTAGCGAACATTTCCGAATTTCTTGAAGAAAAGATCGAAATGGCTGAATTCAAGGATCTCATTTTACGTTATATTTTCGATGTCGAGGATGTAAAAGATGTACCACGTTATGAGTTAACAGATAAAGACTGGGAAAATGTACATCAAATCTCTAAAGAACGTTATCAAAATTGGGATTGGAATTATGGTAAATCACCAAAGTTCAATACGCAGGTTTCTCATAAATTTGATTCTGGACTAGTTGATGTACGTTTAGAGGTTAAAAAAGGAATCATTGAAAACTGTAAAATCTATGGCGATTTCTTTGGTTTGGGTAACGTTGAGGAAATTGAAAATAAATTGATTGGTGTAAGACACGAACGAAAAGCAATCGATGAGGCATTAGAAGGTGTCGATATTCCACATTATCTAGGCAAGATTTCAAAAGAAGAATTTATTAACTTAATTTATTAATTTAACGTCGGTTAAGCATGCTTACATGTTTATCCGGCTTTTTTAATGAGCAAAAAGTGTATGAGCTGATTAATTTTTGAAGTTACCACAGAGCTTGATAATTGCTTCTAGCGAATAAATTTAGGTAAGCGGACACCATGGCCCTTATTCGTTCAAAAATAGGCAGAATACGAATGTTCGCGGACACACGAGACCTTATACGGTCAATAAGTAGTAATTTTATCTTGTTTTTACTTAAATAAGGTATTCTGTGTCCACTATCGAACTTTCACCAGGAAAGACTTGTCGCAGCATAGTTCTAAATGGACCTAGTGACGACAAAGTCTTTCGCCATTAAAGTGGCGATAAGTCAGACAAGTTTTACTTGAAATTTATTTGTCTGTATTTTATAATAAATATGAATTTTAACATAAAAATGAATGACTATTCATTCATAAATCTAGGGGAGGCATGAAGGTGAATTTAAGTAATCAATTAACAAGCATTGCCGGGCAACAACCTAATAAAACTGCGTTTGTTTTTCAAGAAAAAGAAACTACATATATGGAGCTTGAGGGTGCGGTGACAAAATTTGCGTCACGTTTGCGTGATTTAGGATATAAAAAAGGTGATCACATTGCATTAGTAGTTGGTAATAGCCCATATTATGTAATAGGTTTATATGGTGCTCTGCGACTTGGTGCAGTTGTTATTCCGATCAACCCATTGTACACTCCTCATGAAATGACATATATACTTCAAAATGGTGATGTAAAAGCGGTTATTACAATGGATGTCTTGATGGAAAAGTTTGAAGCAATCGCTGATCAACTTCCTTCTGTGGAACACTATATTTCTTGTGAATCTGGAAAAGAAGTTTTATTTGATGGCTTTTCATTATTACCTAAATTGAAATCGTTTTCAAAATTAATTGCTGAGGGTAGCTTGGAATTTGATGCTCCAGAACTTGATCAGCAAGAGACAGCTATTATTTTATATACATCAGGAACTACTGGAAGCCCTAAGGGTGCAATGTTATCCCATGAAAATTTGTTTTCAAATGCAAAAGATGTAGCTGATTACTTAAAAATCAACGGTAATGACCGTGTAATTGCTGCACTACCGATGTTCCATGTCTTTTGTTTAACTGTTGCATTGAATGCTCCATTGATGAATGGTGGTACCGTGCTAATAGTTCCGTCCTTTTCTCCGCAAGAGGTGTTCCGCATTGCTAAGGAGCAAAAGGCATCTGTGTTTGCTGGAGTACCAACGATGTATAACTATTTATTACAAACTATTTCTGGTCACGAATCCGATTTCTCCGGTATTCGCTTATGTATTAGTGGTGGTGCGTCGATGCCGGTTGCATTATTAAAACAGTTTGAGCAGGCATTTCAAGTTAAGGTATCAGAAGGCTATGGTTTATCAGAAGCTGCTCCAGTTACCTGCTTCAATCCGCTAGATCGTCCGAGGAAACCTGGTTCAATTGGCACGAACATTGTAAACGTTGAAAATAAAGTTGTCGATGAATTTGGCGAAGAAGTTCCTGTAGGAGAAGTCGGTGAATTAATCGTTAAAGGTCCTAATGTGATGAAAGGTTATTACAAGATGCCAGAGGAAACAGCTGCAGCTTTAAAAGATGGCTGGTTGTATACTGGGGACATGGCTCGGATGGACGATGAGGGATATTTCTATATCGTTGATCGGAAGAAGGATATGATTATTGTCGGTGGTTATAATGTCTACCCAAGAGAGGTTGAAGAGGTACTTTATTCACATCCAAGTGTTTCTGAGGTAGCAGTAATCGGTAATCCCGACTCGAATACAGGTGAAGCTGTTATTGCTTTCGTTGTGTGTAATGATCCAAGCTTACGTGAGGATGTCCTTATTGAATTTTGTACTGGCCATTTAGCAAAATACAAAGTGCCGAAAGAAATTGAATTTCTTGATGAGTTGCCGAAAAATACAACTGGAAAAATACTCCGGAAAAACCTTCGTTCCAAAGAGAAAAGTGAATAGTATTAGTAAATCATGCAGGTATTGGACTGCATGATTTTTTCTTCATATAGTATGAAGGTCTCTTATTTCAGGCACAATAAGTATCAAAAGCGGAAGCGCCTGTTTAATGAAATAGAAGCCATAACCGCATTTTGGCAATGGGTGTTGAAGCTGATGTGAGAAAAAGGAGGACTAATTAATGAAGAAGAAGAGAGAGGAAATACCGACATACACCATTTTAAATCCAGAATTTCATGCTCCGGAAAATGTGACAACCGATGTAGGGGAACTTCAGCAATCTGATGAAGAAATTTCTCCACAAAATGACAACCTTCAAGGATAAGATATTTTTTTCATAACGTCAGAAATTATAAATTATGGTAAACCTTATAAGGAAAAACTTCGGCATCCGCTATTAAGGACGAGGCGAATGTCGAATTTTTCTAAAAAAAATGTATTTTTTTAGTTACTTATTCCTAAAAATTTGGTAAATTAAGTTATAAGCTTCTTTCTTTTCGTTTTTACCATTGAGAGGATGAAAAAAATTGAGTAACTACTATTACCCTTCATATGAAATTACTCCATTTACAATGGCTGTTTTATCGAATTATGGAAAAAGTGAGGAGTACTCTACATGTGTGTTAGAAACCCAAGAAGAATTTTTTGTAGAGTCTTCTCCTACCAAACTGATTGACTACGCGTGTAAGTCATTCGGCTCCAGTCTAAAAGGCAGACAGGAAGGTACTAGAGACATTAGTAACATTACACACAAAGCACCAATTGCAATTGATCCAAGCAGCGGCATGTATTTTTTCCCCACCATTTCTCCTACAAGCGCTAAATGCTCCTGGATTGCCCATTCTCATATCGATCAAATGAAAATGGCGGATAATCATGATACAGAAATTTTGTTTAAGAATGGCAAATCCATTATCGTCGATGTTTCCTATGGTTCGATGCTGAACCAAATTCAACGCACAGCTCAATTTAGGTATATTCTTGACAATAGGATTAAGTATTTGCGGAGACAAGGTCCTGCTGCTGATATGGTGGCAGAGCCTTATGCATAAGTTCCTGTACGATCGTTTCTACTTTTTTCCGGATGGCGGGGTTAAAGTAATTGCGTTTTTCTTCCCGACCATGACAAAGAAATAAAAAGGACGAAAACGAATCATTCTTATTTAGCGTAACAACACGAATTTTTTTATTGTGCATGGTTTTTCGTAATTCTTTTCGTTCATTGAGTGCTGCAGTATTCATTTTTTCTAATAGCTCGATATAGGGTTCTTTTATTTTAAAAGCTCCTTTCTGGACGTGATGAATATCTTGTTGAATGACAACTATTGCCATCGAAAGAAACAGAAACCGTGATGCTAACTGAAAATCCTCATCATTAAGGTAGCGCATCGTATCTCCCCCTTTAAAAACGAACATTTGTTCTATTTTTATTATATGCCAGGTAAAGCAAAAAATACACTATTAAATTTTGGAATTTATAAAAATGAAAAGATGGAAGCTGATAATTGATTTATCTATGCAGATTTGTTAGTTTACTTTACAATAAAATTAGTTAGACTAGGGTATACAGAAAGATAAGCATTTGTTTGGAACGAGGGGACAGTATACATGCAATTGCAATTTTCGGATTTCAGTTTAGAAAACTTAAAACTACTAATGGAGCAGGATAAGTTAGACGACTTTATACAAGGCATGTTAAATAATTATGAAAGCTTAGGACCGTTACCAGGTCTGTTATTTCCATTCCTTGAGGCATTTTTGCCATTTCTACCTTTAGTCGTATTTGTCTTCGCGAATTCAGCGGCA
Organism: Virgibacillus sp. GM2-2; assembly: GCF_055329585.1. NCBI lineage: Bacteria > Bacillati > Bacillota > Bacilli > Caryophanales > Bacillaceae > Virgibacillus > Virgibacillus sp. GM2-2. Next base: position 5,969 of record NZ_JBUZWC010000019.1, read on the forward strand.
TATGGACTACTAGAGGGCTTCTTATTATCATGGGCGGGATCGAGTGTAGGTGCAGTATTTGTGTTCTTGCTCGTACGACGGCTTGGTGATAAGCGCATATTTAAAGCAATACGAAGAAATAAGCAAGTTCAAAAAGTAACAGCATGGTTTGAGAAACATGGATTCGGACCATTATTTCTATTAATGTGTTTTCCATTTTCACCATCGTCTATTATTAATGTTGTAGCTGGTTTATCAAAAATAAGCATCCAACAATTTGTACTAGCTGTTTTGCTAGGGAAATCAGTAATGATTTTTACGATGGCATACGTTGGAGCAAGTATCGCGTCCTTTGCGCAAAATCCAACGAAAACCATTGTTGTAGCAATATGTATTACAGCTTTTTGGTTGATTGGAAAATATGTTGAAAAACGAATACAAAAGAAAACGTTGGAAAAAGAAGCGCGTGAACAAGCATCAAATGAGGATTAAATACAATTCACTTCGGGTATAGTTTAAGGTAAATTAAACCTTGGAGTGAAACGTATGAAACAAATAAATTATCGACGCTTGCTACCAGTAGCATTTTTTGCTATCGTCATCGCGTTACTATTTAAATCATATCTGTTTACGAGTTACGTAGTTGATGGTGAGTCAATGGAACCAACGTTACATGACGGTAACTTGATGATGGTGAACAAAGTGGCATATGATTTGCAGGATGTTGAACGATTAGATGTGATTGTTTTTCACAAAAATAAGGAAGCAGATTATGTGAAGCGAGTCATCGGCCTTCCAGGCGATACCATAGAGTATAAAAATGATAAACTTTACGTAAACGGAAAATATGTAAAAGAAGATTTTTTACATGAGTTAAAAAAGAAAAGTGATGTAAGGCCATACACGAAAGATTTTACACTAGAAGAAGTTACTGGAAGAACAACAGTTCCAGACGGAAAACTTTTTGTAATGGGAGATAATAGACCAGATAGCTTGGACAGCCGATCGTTTGGGTTTATCTCGAAAGAACAACTGGTTGGTAAGGTTGACATAACCTATTGGCCGATTACGCAAACAGAAATGGGACTCGACAAATAGCTATTATAAAAGCTCTGCCTTTGATAAAATAAAGGTAGAGCTTTTATTTTTAGAAGTGTGCGGTGTTACTTAGGGATGCGTGCGCAGTTATCGGACAGAGGATTCGCTATTTGCTCAGAAAACACTATTTTTAACATGCTATCGGACTCCAGATACGCTATTGCATGAAAAAAGCAATAAATCACCTATGAAATCGTCTATTAGCGAATCCTCTGTCCGTTAAATCGATAATATCACGAGATTTAGCCGAATAACAGATCCTGAGTCCGCATGAGGCGTACCGATCCGGCAGAAAATAAGTAATTTCATTACTTTGCATTCTAAAATGGTTTAAAATCATAAATCAGTAAGTCTCGGCGTTGTACGGCAACCCTCTACATAGCCGATTTTGATGTTAAAGCTGAGAGGAGAATTCACATGGGATTACGGTTCATATTAGGACGATCCGGTACGGGTAAAAGTGGTCGAGTCATCGACGAGATCAAAGACAAATTAATTGATGATCCACAGGGACCGCCCATTTTTTATATTGTTCCCGATCAAATGACTTTCCAGCAGGAATATGAATTATTCCAGCAGGAAGGTATCGAAGGAAGCATTCGCGCACAAGTGGTTAGTTTTTCTCGACTTGCTTGGCGTGTGTTACAAGAAACTGGTGGAGGAACACGTCAATTTATCAGTTCGCTCGGTATCCAAATGATTCTCCGTAAGATCATTGAGGAAAAGGATTCGGATTGGAAAATTTTCCAGAAGGCATTAGAGAAGCACGGTTTTTTGGAACAGCTAGAGAATGTGATTACGGAATTCAAACGTTATCAGGTAACGCCTGAAGTATTGCAAATGCAAATTGAGCATCTCAATCAGTTCGTACATAAAGAACGTGGTGAGGAGGCGTTAACCAAAAAGCTAGAAGATTTACACTACATCTACCAGGAGCTTGTCTATGCGTTACAGGGGAAGTATGTCGATAGCGAGGATCAGCTACAGCTATTAGCTGAAAAAATCTCGGAAGCTACGTTTCTAGAAAATGCGGAAATCTACTTGGATGGTTTTCATCGTTTTACACCGAAAGAGCTTCAAGTGTTGGAAGCATTGATGAAGAAATGTGCTTCGATCACCATCACGTTAACTGCTGATCGTGTGGAGGAATCGGAACTGTCCGAGCTCGATCTGTTTTATCAGACTACGGAGACGTACCATGTGATAACAGCAATCGCAAAAGAGAATGGTATTTCGGTAGATGAGCCCACGATACTTGACCCGGCTAACGGTAAATTCAAGGATCGAGCCTATTTTGCTCATTTGGAGCAACAGTTTGATAAGCGTCCAGCACCTGTTTATCGCGGTGAAATTCCGATCATGATTGCCGAGTCGGTTCATCCACGTGCAGAGGTTGAAGGGGCGGCCCAGGAAATTGTTCGCTTAGTGCGTGAAGAAGGCTATCGCTACAATGATTTGGCGGTTTTTATCCGACAAACGGATGTGTACCACGATCTTATTGCAACGATTTTCGGGGACTATGATATTCCTGTATTTATTGATGAAAAAAGAACGATGCTGAATCATTCGTTGATTGAGTTTATTCGGTCAGCACTTGAAACGGTGGACAGTAATTGGCGCTATGACACGATCTTTCGTATGTTAAAAACAGGGTTTATTCCGGCTTCAGACGAAGAATATCCACTTACAAACGATGCCATTGATGAATTAGAGAATTATGTGTTGGAATATGGTATCCGCTCACGTGAGCGTTGGTTTGGGGAAAAGGAATGGATTTTTCAACGGTTCCGCGGGTTCGATAACCTTGCACAAACCGATAAAGAAAAAGGGATGCAAAAACGGATTAACGCCTATCGAAAGCAGGTAGTAAAAGCAGTACAAGCTTTTGATGAGGATATACGTGAATGCGAAACCATCCACGATCGCTGTACAGTCATTTATACCTGGTTAGAAGGACTTCGTGTACCACAACGGCTAGAAGCGATGCGCACGCAATTTGACGAGTCTGGACAGTTGGAAAAAGGCAGGGAACAGGATCAGGTGTGGAATGCTGTGATCCAGTTGCTCGATGAAATGGTTGAAATTGCTGGAGATGAGAAGATTACCTTAGCCATATTTCGTTCCACATTAGATGCAGGATTTGATTCGTTAAAATTTGCCCACGTACCACCGAGCATGGACCACGTGACAGTTGGTACGATTGATCGTTCCAGAATTAGCGGGATTAAGTGTACCTTTTTATTAGGGGTGAACGATGGCATCTGGCCGATGAAGCCACAAGCGGATGGTATGATCAACGAGCAGGAAAGGGAACTATTATCTGGACAAGGGCTCCAACTAGCAGAAAGTAGTACACGCAAGCTACTCGATGACTGGTTTTACATGTATATCGCCTTTACATCGCCGAAGGATCGATTATGGATCAGCTATCCTTTGAGTGACGAAGAAGGTAAAGCAAAAATGCCTTCGCAAATGATTAAGCGTGTCGAGGATCTTTTCCCATATTGCTGTGAACACGTCCTATTGCAGGACCCGGATGAATTATTCCATGCCGAACGATTCATCACGACACCAATCAAAACCCGATCAGCGTTAACGTCACAATTAGCGCGGAATCGAAAAGGCTATCCGCTGAAGCCGATTTGGTGGCATGTGTTGAATTGGTATATTAAAAACCACGAAAAATATAGTACAAGCTATATGACCTTACAAAGCTTGTATTATCAAAATAAACCGGTGAATCTATCGACTGAAACAATAAACGAACTGTATCCGAAGCAAGTGAAGGCGAGTGTTTCAAGACTCGAAATGTATTATCGATGCTCGTACCAGCATTTTGCCAAGTACAGTCTAGGACTCGATGACCGTAAAACATATAAGCTTGACGCTCCAGATATTGGTCAGCTTTTCCATGAAGCTTTGAAGAAAATTACCGAATGGGTGCAAGCGGAAGGTAGAAATTTTGCCGAGTTATCGAAACGAGATACGGATGGCTACGCCCACCGAGCGGTTACGAATCTAGCACCAATTTTGCAGCATCAAATCTTGCATAGCTCGAATCGATATAAATATATTCAACAAAAATTACAAGAAGTGATTGCACGTGCAAGCTTTATTTTGAGTGAACAGGCACGGCAAAGCGCGTTTTCACCAGTGGGTTTAGAGCTTGGATTTGGTCCGAACCAAACGTTGTCGCCAATTACGCTGCCTCTTTCAAATGGCTTTGAACTGATGCTAAGAGGAAGAATTGACCGTGTGGACCAAGCGTTGAACCAAGAGGATTTGTTTTTGCGAATCATAGACTATAAATCTAGTGCAAAAGGGTTAAATCTAGTAGAGGTTTATTATGGGTTAGCGTTGCAAATGCTAACATACCTGGATGTTGTGTTGTCACAGTCGGAACAATGGTTGGGTAAAAAAGCGACACCAGCGGGCGTACTCTATTTCCATGTCCACAACCCAATGATCTCTGGTAAACAACGCATGCCAGATGACGAAATTGAGAAAGAAATTTTGAAGAAATATAAGATGCAAGGCTTGTTATTATCGAGCGAAGATATTGTAAAGCTTATGGATCAGTCGCTTGAATCTGGTTCGAGTCAAATTGTACCAGCAGGCGTGAAGAAGAACGGTGGATTTTATAATCACTCCAAAATTGCTGACAACGAGACATTTGCAGGTTTGCAAAAGCATGTCCATCAATTGATTAGTCAGGCGGGTATTGATATGACGAATGGTGGGGTTCATCTCAATCCGTACCAACATAGTCAAAACATCGCATGCACATTTTGCGACTTCCGATCCGTTTGTCAATTTGATCCAATATTGGAGGAAAACAATTATCGTAAGCTACAGGATTTCAAGGAAGAAGCTATCTTAGCAAAACTTCGCAACGGAGAGGGGGAGAATAATGGTTAATTGGACAAAGGAACAAGAGCAAGCTATCTATACAGCAGGAAGTGATATGCTTGTTGCCGCAGCGGCTGGTTCTGGTAAAACCGCTGTGCTTGTCGAACGAATTATTCAAAAGTTAATTAACAAGGAAAAGCCAGTCGACATCGACACGCTTCTCGTTGTGACATTCACCAATGCAGCGGCACAAGAAATGCGAAACCGTGTTGGGCTAGCACTAGAAAAGGCATTGGCACAAGATCCTGCCTCTAACCATTTGAAAAAGCAACTATCGTTATTACAACGGGCATCAATCTCCACTCTCCACTCATTTTGTTTGGATGTAGTACGGCAATACGCGTATTTATTGGATATTGATCCAGCTTTTCGGATCGCGAACGACATGGAAATTGACTTGATCAAACAGGACGTTATAGCGGATCTTTTTGAAGAATGGTACGGAAAAGAAGGAGACGAACAGCAACACTTTTTCGATGTAGTGGATCGTTTTTCTAGTGACCGAAGTGACGTCGAAGTGGAAAATCTCGTCCTGGATTTATATACATTTGCCATGCAGAATCCGTGGCCAATGAAGTGGCTTGATCAACTGGCAGATATATACGATGTACCCGAAACATACGAGGAGAGTGACCTTGCCTGGTTGTCGATTATTAAACGAGAAGTGAAAAGCCAGCTTGAAGCTGTTGAAGCGGAAGCGAATAAGGCACTAGAGCTTACCAACCATCCGGAAGGTCCGTATAACTATGCGGAGGCGATAGAAGCTGACCTTGCGATGGTTCGGGAAGCACTCTCCAATTGTGAAACGTGGGAAGCACTGCAAGCCTTTATGGTTGGAAGTTCGTTCCAAGCATTTTCCAGAAAGAAAATGGAATGCGATGAGGAACTGAAGGATAAGGTAAAAAAACTCCGTGAAGGTTATAAAAAACGTTGGAACGAAATGAAGGAAGGCTGGTTTACGCGTAATCTTGCAAGCCATGTGGAGGATATGCGCGAGCTTGCGCCAGTCATTAAGCAGTTGACAGAGCTCGTTAAGGCATTCAGTGACCGTTTTGCTGAACAAAAGAAGGAAAAAGCAATCGTTGACTTTTCCGATTTAGAGCATCATTGTTTAACACTGCTAGTTGATGAAGCATCTAACGCAGATAACCCAATGCCATCAAACGTTGCTCGGCAGTTTCAACAAAAATTTACCGAAGTCTTAGTGGACGAGTACCAGGATACAAACTTGGTGCAAGAGACCATCTTGCAGCTAATTAGTGATCGTACTGGTGCAGGGAATATGTTCATGGTTGGCGATGTGAAGCAAAGTATTTACCGATTTCGCCATGCAGAACCAACGCTTTTTATTCAAAAATATAAGCAATTTCACGATACAGACCACCCCGGTCAGCGGATTGATTTAGCGAGTAATTTCCGAAGTCGTGAACATGTGTTAGTCGGTGCAAATTATTTATTCCGCCAAATTTTGGATGAGAACCTAGGTGAAATTAGCTATGATAAAGACGCAGAATTGATCTATGCAAATAAATCGTATGAAGATTTTCCATATGATTCACCTGAGCCGGAATTAGTCATCATTGACCGAGAAACAGATGACGAATCGAACGAAGAATCCGAGGATGAAAATTTTCAGGACTTGGAAAAAGCGCAATTAGAGGCTAGAGCTTATGCGCAAAAAATCAAGAAATGGGCAGGGCAAAACGGCAATCGACCGTTACAGGTTTTTGATAAAACTACAGGAACACAGCGAGATTTTCAATATCGCGATGTTGTCATTTTAATGCGTTCTATGACGTGGACATCGACAATTGTCGATGAACTGAAAAAACAAGGTATTCCCGTATATGCGGAGCTATCAACTGGATATTTTGAAGCAATTGAAATCAAAGTCATGCTTAGCTTTTTGAAAATAATCGATAACCCAAGACAGGATATTCCACTAGCTTCGGTGTTACGTTCTCCAATAGTAGGGATGAACGAAGAGGAACTTGCAGCTATCCGGTTGGCAGATCGGCGAAATGGTTATTATGATGCGCTTCTCGCTTATCGTAAACAACATACAAATGATTTAGCCAAAAAAGCATCACAATTTTTAACTCGTTTGGAGTCATTCCGGATTGCCTCTAGACAGGGTGCTTTATCTGAATTGATCTGGCAAATTTACCGGGAAACCGGGTACTACGATTTTGTCGGTGGCATGCCTGGGGGACGTCAACGGCAAGCCAATTTGCGTGCGTTGTATGATCGTGCACGTGGTTATGAAACCACTTCGTTTAGAGGACTATTCCGGTTCTTACGGTTCATTGAACGAATGGAGGAACGCGGCGAGGACCTAGGTGCAGCACGGGCTTTAAGTGAACAAGAAGACGTTGTTCGCATCATGACGATTCATAAAAGTAAAGGACTCGAGTTTCCAGTTGTCATTCTAGGTGGCATGGATAAGCAATTTAACATGCAGGATCTCAAGCAACGTTATTTACTGCATAAGGATTTGGGGCTTGCGAGTAAGTATATTGATCCGGTGAAGCGGATTACGTATCCAACCTTACTGTATTATGCATTTCAAAAAGAAAAACAGCGCGAATTACTTGCAGAAGAAATGCGCGTCCTTTATGTTGCACTAACCCGTGCTAAAGAAAAACTAATCATGGTTGGTAATGTGGCTTCCTTTGAAAAGAAACAAAAGAAATGGGAAAAGGTGCTTGATCACGAAGAATGGGTGATGCCAACACATTTACGAATTGAGGCAAAGTCCTATCTTGATTGGGTCGGTCCTGCATTAATCCGCCACCAGTCGAGCGAAGTATTGCGAGCAGAAGATGTAAATGAAGTCGTAAATAATGAAGTGAAGCTCGATCCATCTAATTGGAACATAGCTGTAATGCATGGTAGTGAACTTACCAATCTGGAAGATGTAGTTACCGAAGAGGATGTGAATCTAAAGGATTACATTCAAAACTGGGAACCAATGGACCTAAGAAACGAGGAACTAGATAAAGAGGTTGATGCTAAACTCTCTTATCTTTATCCGTATTCACAAGCCGCATCATCGCGTGCAAAACAAACCGTAACGGAGATCAAGCGTCAACGGGAACAGAAGGATGAATATAGTGCTGATCAGTTGGTTCGTTCTTCACGAGCACCAATTGTGAAACGACCAATTTTTATGCAAAAAGGGAAAACCATCACAGCTGCTGAAAAAGGCACCGCGATGCATACGGTCATGCAGCATTTACCGTTAACAAAAGAGTGGACCGCTCCAGAAGTCGAGGCGTTTGCTGAGCGATTGGTAGATAAGGAAATCTTAACACCTGATGAAGCGGAAATCATTGACGGTAATGTGATTGCAGCATTTTTGCAGAATGAGATTGGCCAGCGGATGCTTGCCTCGGAAGAAGTTCATCGAGAGGTGCCGTTTAGTTTAGCATTGTCGGCAAAAGAGATCTATGCTTCATGGGAAAGTAATGTCGATGAAAAAGTACTTGTACAAGGGGTTATTGACTGCTTGATACCGACTGATGACGGATTAATTATCCTTGATTATAAAACGGATGCAATTGAAAAAGAAGTATCCGATAAGGTGAAGGAACAACTAATCAAACGTTATCAAACACAAATGGATCTTTACCGACAGGCAGTTGAACGGATTTGGAAAAAACCTGTGACTAACGTTTATTTGTATTATTTTTCGAAAGAGTTGTTGGTGGAGGTAAAGTAGGAAGTGTTAAATGGCGTAATTCTGTAAAAGGAATTGCGCCATTTTTCATTTGTAATTCTTGAGTTTATAGATGTTAATTCTTGTTGTAATTCTGGGGTTCGGTTGAAAAATTTAAATGATTCTCTCCTATTATAAAGACTATTCCGATAGGCGAAATAGTTCAAATTATTAATTTTATCTGAAAAATAGGTTAAAATAACTATTTCCTTCCAATTACATAAATGTTACAATTATGTTACATAAAAGAGAATATAAAACAAACAGCATCGGAGAGTACTGAATGGAATCAGCTAATCTTCGGTGCTGTTTGTTTTAAAAAGGGTAATAGGGGATTTGTTTTTCCAGCTTGTTTAGTACATTAATGTTTCTCATAAATTGAAAGGGGTTTCAATAATGGATTGTAGCACAAACTGTGAAAAAGTATTCCTAGAAACTTATAAAAAATTATATTACACAGCACTAAGAATAACAAGAGATTCTAATTTGGCAGAGGATATCGTTCAAGATGCATACGTAAAGGTTCAAAAGTACAGTAATACGGTAAAGGATATAAATAAAACAGAAGCGTGGATATTTAGGATAGTTCGAACTACCGCTATTAATTCCTTGAGAAAGAGAAAAAGATGGTGTGAATTAACAACATCCGATGAATTGCTTAATGTTTGTACTGTTCAAGATTCTCCAATTGAAACTAAGGTTGAAACGGCAGCAACTCAAGAATTTATATTAAGTAAAATCCAAGAATTGGAACCACAATATAGAAAGGTAATACAGTTAATGTATTTTGATGGATTGAAAATAAATGAAATTGCAGAACTGCTTGAAATTAGCGCTGGAACAGTAAAATCCCGACTATATAGATCTAAAAAGAAATTAAAAGAAAAAGTGTCTAAAATAAATATTTAGTATTTTGGGAACCTTTTAATAACGTAAATTGTCATTATATGTGAAAAGGAATTATCTAACAAAAAATTACATTGAGGGTTGATCCTATGATTCTAGTATTAAATCTATTTTTCATTTTACTTGTCGTAATTACCTTTATACTGTTTAATACACAGTTCCATAATCTTAAAGAAGAAATTGAGTATTTACCAAATGTAAAATCAGGAAAGCAGAAACAAGTTACATATCCGTTAATCGGAGAAAATATAAACAATTTTATACCTAATCAGCTACGTTCTGTTGTTGCTACAAATAAAGAGACAATACTAGTAATCTCTTCTAGGCATTGTCCATTTTGTCCAGAACACTTCACTAAATTTCTAGATGCTAATTATTCGGTGTCAAAACCGTTTGTGAAGATAGAGTTTGATAAAGAAATCAGTAAAGTTGTCATTAATGAGTCAAAATATAAAGATTTAAAGTATAGTGATATATCTGCCACAGGTACTCTTATTAGTAATTTGCGAATTAGTGGTTTCCCGACATATGTCGTTTTAGACTCCAATGCTGTGATTATAGACCACATTGAGTATACAAGTGGAATTATAAGGAAGTATCTTGATAAAAATAAGGAAAACGTACAATCAGAAAAAGGACAACTTATAGAGCAAGGTGTTCATTAATTTGAAAGCGCTAACAACTCTGTTTATTAGCTTATCACTCTTTATAGAAGAGTGTATAGCTATTAAATATAAAAAATATTACTAAAGGAGGAATATCTATGGCAAAAGATGAAAAATTTGCTCCAGTTTGTACCTTTACTCGTTATGAGTACCGTTGTGATTATGATTGCTATGACAACTCAGGTTCTACATATCGAGTGGAAGTTGATAGTGGAACAGGATATGAGTGCTCTAGTAGGGATTACGTTGGGCACTGCGATTGTGGGTAATTAAGCATTAATAAAAACCAGAATATTTTTGGGTGAGCAAACTGACTTAAATAAGTCAGTTCTTGCCCCAAACATATCATACATAAAACGTATTTTTACAAATTTTAAACCGAGGATTGGGATTATGAATAATTTTATTGATGCATTCAAATATATTTGGAATGGATCAAAAACATTTGTTATCATTTCAGCATTTATAAAGGTAATTGAGGGGATACAACCATTAGTTGGCCTCATTGTTACAACCAGATTGGTAAACCTAATATCGGTATCCATACAAAGCAAACAAATAGATCTTAAGGAAATAATCTTGCTATTGTCTATACAGCTAATTTTAATGTTTGTTCCATCGGTCTTAAATATATTTATGGAATTTTTAAAATTAAAAGCTGAAATCGAACTAGATTATTTTGTTCAATCAAAGATCTTCGGGAAAATAAAGAAAGTGACATATAATCTTTTTGATTCCCCAGACTTTTATAACCATTTGAAACGAATTAGAACTAATAATATAGGTAAAACAATGCTGACACCTTATTTGAATTTTTTATCAATTTTAGCAGGAATTATTACTGTTGTTACTACCTTCGCTTTTCTTTGGTCGATTCACTATGGCATAGCGATTTTAGGTCTATTAACTGCAATTCCAGTGTTGGCAGTTCATACAAGCTTTGGTAAGAAGAACTTTAATTTAATGAAAAAACAAACTTCCCATATGCGCGAATTAGATTACTTGACAAGTCTACTCCAAGACAAAGATTCTGTTAAGGAAATCAGAACTTTTTCTTTACATGAATACCTATTTGAAAAGTGGAAGTCTATTTTTAAATCAAATAATTATGAAAAATTACAACTTAATAAAAGAAATCAGTATTATAAAATATTTTTGCAGACATTTACTGTTATTTGTTATGGTCTAGCATACGTTATAGTAATTAAATTATTATTAAATCACTCATTAAAGATTGGAAGTTTTGTCGCCATTCCACAAGCAGTAAAAAGCGTGCAAAGCAGTGTGTCGAGCATCTCAATCAATATAGCAAATATATATTCTATGAAGTTGTACATTCAAGACTATTTCGATTTTATTGATTTCCAGGAATCAGAGGGTGAAGTTAAAAAAGAATTACATAACGATCGAAAATTCCCTGTAATTTCAAATAAAGGAATTTCCTTTAAAAATGTTTCTTTTTCATATTTTGGTACCGACAGAAAATCATTAAATAATATTAGTTTTTCAATAGCTCCGAAAGAAAAAGTTGCAATAGTAGGTGAGAACGGTTCAGGAAAGACTACACTTGTTAAATGTCTCTTAGGTCTATATCAAGTAAGCGAGGGAGAAATATTAATAGAGGGTACCAACCTCAATAACTTCGAATTGTATGATTTACGCAGGAATATAACTGCCCTCTTCCAAGATTATGTTAAATATAATTATTCTGTACATGAAAATATTGCATTTGGTAACGTGGAAACCATAAATGATAAAAATTTAACAAAAGAAATCGCCAAAAACAATGGAGTCGATGATTTTGTTAGTACCTTTAACAAAGGCTATGAAACAAGGCTAGGAAAGGTGTTGGGCGATGGTGAAGAATTATCTGGTGGACAGTGGCAAAAAATAGCCCTTGCAAGAGCATTAATTCGCGATTCACAAGTAATAGTCTTTGATGAACCAACAGCCTCTTTTGATCCAATTAGTGAGTATAAATTTTACAGCGAATTTGCGGAGAAAACGAAAAACAAAACTGTTATATATATTTCTCATAGAATGTCTACCGCAAAGTTGGCTGATAAAATAATTATTATGAAAAATGGACGAATCGTAAATGTTGGTACACATAATGAATTAATCAATAATTGCAGAGAATATAGTGAAATGTATCAAAGACAACATGAAATGTATGGGTAAGTAAAAGCTTACAAAGAGGTGATTAGTAATGGATGAATTTTCGTTATTCTTACGAGTGATTATAGCTATACTTTTTTTAAGTACTAGCATTTCCAAATTAAAAAATGTGGAGAAACATTTTATACTAATAAAAGATTATGAGATATTACCAAATAAAATTGTCAGGCCATTTGGATGGATTGGATTAATAATAGAGTTTGCAGTCGGACTGTTCCTTTTAACTGGTTTCTTACTTGAAGTTGCATATCTAGCATCTATATTTTTAATGATTCTTTACAGTGTTGCTATCTCAGTTAATCTGCTAAGAGGAAAAACATCTATATCATGTGGATGTGGTGGGATCGCAGGGGACTTCAAAATTTCTTGGGTACTTGTTTTTCGCAACATAATTATTATTTTTATTTTACTGGAACAATACTTGTCACCAAAAATCCTAGTAAACATTGATAATTTTACTTTAAACCCTGGATCCTATATTTCAACAAAGGTTCTATTAATCTACTCTTTTTCAGTAATAATAACACTCTTTTATATAATTAGCTCAAAATTAATGGAATTGAAGTCAAATGTTTTCAAATTATTAAACTAGTAAATGGGGTTGATTACATGAATAATTTATTCTTAGTTTCAAGTATATTAATCTGGATAATATTAATTGTACAGTTAATATTTATGTACAAATTAACAAAGACCGTATCAGAGTTCTTAGCTAGATTTAGAGTTATTAACGGAAGGGTTCAACCGAAAAAAAGCCTAAGGATTGGTGAAAAATCCCCAGTATTCAAGACAACCAATCATAAAGGTGAAAAAATTCTTTTCAATCACCACTCTAAGAATGACTCTATATTAATTTTCTTAAAATCATCTTGTTCTGTCTGTGAAGGCATTACTCAAGACTTTCAAAGGGTAATTGATCTTAATTCTTCTAAGAATAATTTGTTTGTTGTAGGAGATAACGTAATTTCTAAAATGGAAGAATATAAGGATAACCACGAACTAAGTTTAATTGAAGATCTTAGATTGATTCAATTTTTTGAAGTCGAGTATGTACCTTACTTTGTTTTAATAAATAAAGAAGGAATAATAATGAGACAAGAGGCAATTAAAAGTATAAATGATTTGTTAAAAAATATAGGGAGCATTACAGGAAAGTTATCGGTATAAATAAAATGTTATGAAAAACTAATACGTATTTTAAGGAGGTGATATAAATGGCTTCAGGCGAACAATATGTACCAGTGTGTACCTCGACACATATTGAATATCGATGCGATTATGACAGATGCGATATACGTGGCACTGGTTCTCATTACCGTGTCGAAGTTGCTGATTCGGCTTCTTTTGAATGTTCGACTAGGGACTACGTTGGACATTGCGATTGTTAGTTTAGCATAGGAGAGCAGAGCATGAACAGGCTTTTAGATAATTGTTCATGCTCTATTTAATTTGTACATATAACATAAAGTATAATTAGTAATATTATTTGTTAAAAGTATAATATTATAAAAGGTAATTTTCAAACAAATTTTATTACGTTTAACCAAGGGGGAGATTAGTGTGATGCGATTAATATGGAGGAGTTGGTGGCGGCACAAAGAGCGATTAATTTTGTTAATAATTGGGGCATTGATAATCAGTTCTGGATTAAGTTACATGCTGGGTTTATCAGAAACAAGTAAAGGTACAATTGTTGATACGTTACGGAAGAACTGGGAGGCACAATATCATATATTAGTTCGTCCTCCAGGGAGTCGTGGTGTAACAGAAAGTGAGGATTTATTATCTCCAAATTATTTAAGTGGTTTATCTGGAGGAATAAGTCTTGAACAATGGAGTACGATTAAAGGGATTGGTGATGTAAATGTTGCTGCCCCTCTTGCCGTAATTGGTTATTCGTCTTATTTTGTTAAACATGCGCCTAAAGAATTGCAAGAACTTTCATCAGACTACATATATAGGAGTATATTTATTAAAAATGAAAATAACGGTTACCGCACAGATAGTTATACACGTAGCCTTTATTTTTCCAATAAGTTTACGCATAATGATGGTAACATATATGCTCAACCACTTAGTGGTGTCGGTAAATTCGGTCTGAGTGGTACTATGCTTTTGGCTGGAATTGATCCAAATGAAGAGAAAAAATTGGTGGGTCTTAAACAGGCTGTGATAAATAAAGGCCAAAGTCGTTATTTCTCAAAAAATGATCAAGTTAGCACCACCTATTCTGAAGCGGAAAAAGATGATAAATATCCTATTCCAGAACAGCAACATACGACTATGCCTGTATTATTAAATAGCAACATATATAGTGATACCACTTATAATTTTGTAATTGAGCGATTCAAACTTTCTGAGGAACAAAAAGAAAAATTGAAGAAAAAGATGGAGAAAGGTGACGTTATTGAGTACCTTGATTCATTTGAAGGTGAAAGAGTAAATGAAGTAACTTTTAATTCCCAGGATAACTATGCATTAGCTATTAACAGTGAAATTGGAAAAACTTTAACTTCAAAAGAAATAACGGAAGCAGGAGTAGGTGAATCATTATCGCTTCAAACTGGACCGGTCACTTATGAACCTGTTAAGAGTCCATTTCCGGAAAGATGGAACTATGCTTATGAAGTTAAATCAGTAACAAACCATTTTAAGAATCAATTTAAAAATATCTATGCAAGTTCAATCAATGGTTACCGTGAAATAACTATGATCAATGATTTTTCTGATGAACACTATTATGACCTAAAAAGATATATAGAGCCTTATTTTATCGGTGTTTATGATTCTACTAAGCTGAAAACTGCAAAAAATCCGTTAACTAAGCTACCAATGCAAACGTATCGACCTCCTAGCGCTGAACTTGTTATAGACAGTGAGGGAAATCCTGTTAATCCACCAGTCACCGTTAATCCGAAAGGTAGTCCAGGAGGATTTTTATTAGAACCACCAACGATGTTAACAACAATCGAAGCTGCATCCCAAATACTAGGGGATAAGCCAATATCATCCATAAGGGTAAAGGTTGCTGGTGTTGAGGAATTATCTGAAGAAAGTCAACAAAAGCTAGAAGAAGTAGCAGAAGAAATTGAAGATAAAACAGGTTTAATCACAGATATAACTTTAGGATCATCACCACAACCAACGTTATTACACATACCAAAATCAGGGGAACTACCTGAACTTGGATGGGTACAAATGCCGTGGATTCACTTGGGGGCATCTTATACCATTTTCCAAGAAACAAAAGTTGGGTTTTCGGGTGTAATTGCAAGTGTCATGCTAGTAGCATTAGCGTATGTCTTTGCTACCAATCTCGTATCCTTCTTAGCAAGGCGAAAAGAGTTTGCCATATTGCTAGCTGTAGGCTGGAAACCATCCCAGCTCAGACGAATGATTTTTGTAGAATCGTTATTTGTTGGTGTGTTTGTAGCAGTTGTTGCTTGGACAATTGAAGGCATTTACTTTTATCAGAACCCTGACAGTTTTTCGTTGTTTAAACTTGTAATAGTTGGTTTACTCGGATTGCTGATATACCTTTTAGGAGCAGTGGGTCCAGCATTCTTAGTAACACGGTTATCACCATACGAAACAATGAAAACAGGTGAAATACGACGAACTGCAAGAAGAATATCTCGCTCTTCGGGATTGTTCGGAATGTCGTTTAATCATCTGTTCGGAAAGTTTGGTCGCAATATCATGTCTATTTTTGCAATGGCATTTCCGACCATGCTGCTGGCATTTTTCCTATTTGTTTCACTTCGGTTAAAAGGTGTATTGTATACGACTTGGTTAGGGCAGTATGCAGCACTACAAATAGAAAGTTCTCATTATATTGCGATGGGAATTGCACTTGTTATTGCGATTTTAACTACTGCTGAAATCATGTGGCAAAACATAGTGGAACGAAAACCAGAAGTTGCACTACTAAAAGCTACAGGATGGCGTAATGGCAACGTCCGAAGGCTTGTTATATTAGAAGGTTTATGGACTGGAGTTGTTGCAGGTATTCTTGGAGTGGTGCTTGCAATCGGTTTAATTTGGTTTATGTATCAACAATTGCCGCAAGATTATATTTGGATACTTGTTGCTACTAGTGTTGTGCCAATGGTAGTAGGAATACTCGGTTCAATTTTACCGGCGGAAATTGCCGTACGTGTGTTACCGAATAAGGGTTTAAAAGAAGGTTAGAAATCATGTTGGGGATGAATAATGGTGTTCATCCCTTAAGTTACAGAGATAAAAAGGATGTCTTATTAACTGGGGGGAGTTAGTATGATTCGTTTAATTTGGAGAAGTTGGTGGCGCCATAAAGAGCGACTGATATTACTAATTATCGGCGCATTGATCATTAGTTCAGGATTAAGTTACATGCTAGGATTATCTGAAACGAGTAAAGGTACGGTTGTGGATACCTTGCGTAAGAATTGGGAGGCACAGTACCACATATTAGTTCGTCCACAAGATAGTCGTGGGATAACAGAGAATGAAAATTTGTTATCTCCAAATTATTTAAGTGGGTTGACTGGTGGAATTACCCTTGAACAGTGGAATACAATTAAAGAAATAAGTGACGTTGACGTAGCTGCTCCATTGGCAGTAATTGGATATTCAAACTATCGTGTATCACGAATACCTAGTGAGTTACAAGAATTATCACAAGAATATATATACCGTAAATCTGCAATTATAAAACAGTACAACGGTCATAAAACTATAACTGATAAGTGGGATCCAGACTATTATAGTCTAAACGGTACGACTCTTATAAAAGAATTCCACGGGATATTTCCTCTTAGTGACCTAAGAAGTATAAATACTTACGGTAATATTTTGTTAGCAGGAATAGATCCAAGGGCAGAAGAGAAATTAGTTGGTCTCAAACAAGCAGTAATTACCGATGGCAAAAGTCGTTATTTTACTGAAGAAGATAAAGCTACCACTGTACATGAAGAAGCCGAAATAGATGATGAATATTCTGTACCTGAGCAACAAGAAACTAGATTGCCCATATTGTTAAATAACAGTACATTCATCCGTACCACCTCTAATTACACTGTTGAGCGAATTAAACTTTCAGATGAAGAGAAAAAAATACTTAAAGAAAAAAAGAAGGAAGGTAAAGAAGAGGTAAAAGCGTATCTTGACACGCTTGAAGGGGAGAAAGTAAAAACCTTTACCTATGATTCAAAAGATAATTATGAATTACTTATTAGTGAATTATCTAGTAAAGCAATTGATACAGAAAAGAAAAAATCAGCGCAACATGTGGAAGTTGAATTAGACAACAATTTGACCCTTAAAACTGGACCTGTTTCATATAAACCAATTAAATCCCCCTTTCCAGAGAAGTGGGAATTTGCGTATGAAGTGAAACCTGTAAAAAATCATTTTAAAAATCAATTCGCTGAGGTTCATAAAAATTCAATTAATGGATATCGTAAAATAACTATGATTAATGATTGGTCGGACGAAAATAGATTAAGTTTAAAAAAGTATATTGATCCTTACTTTGTAGGTACTTACGATTCCACAAAGTTAAGAACTGCGAAAAATCCTTTAACCAAGTTACCAATGCAAACGTATCGCCCGCCTAGTGCAAAATTAGTAATTGATAATGAAGGAAATCCGGTTAATCCACCAGAAACGATAATCCCAAAAGATAGTCCAGGTGGATTTTTGTTAGAGCCACCAACCATGTTAACAACTATTGAGGCGGCAGCACAAATAATTGGAGAAAAACCAATTTCATCAATTAGAGTTAACGTTAAAGGTGTAGATGAACTTACTGAAGGTAGCCAACAAAAACTTGAAGAAATCGCAAAAGAAATAGAAGATAAAACTGGATTAATTACAGACATTACACTAGGATCATCTCCCCAACCAACATTATTACACATACCTAAGTCAGGTGATATCGCAGAACTCGGCTGGGTGCAAATGCCATGGATTCACTTAGGCGCATCTTATACAATTTTCCAGGAAACAAAGGTTGGTTTTTCTGGCATTATTGCGAGTGTAATGTTAGTTGCTCTTGCATATGTATTTGCTACGAATCTAGTCTCGTTCTTAGCAAGGCGAAAAGAGTTTGCCATATTACTAGCTGTCGGCTGGAAACCATCTCAGCTAGTGCGAATGATTTTTGTAGAGTCTTTATTTGTAGGTGTGTTTGTAGCTATTGTTGCTTGGACGATAGAGGGTATTTACTTTTATCAGAATCCAGAAAGTTTTTCGCTATTTAAACTTGTCATTGTTGGGTTACTCGGATTGCTGATATACCTTCTAGGTACAATTGGTCCAGCATTTTTAGTAACCCGATTATCACCATATGAAACAATGAAAACAGGTGAGATACGTCGAACTTCGAGAAGAATATCACGATCTTCGGGACTGTTCGGAATGTCGTTTAACCATCTTTTTGGAAAATTTGGCCGGAACATCATGTCTATTTTTGCAATGGCGTTTCCGACCATGCTGCTGGCATTTTTCCTATTTGTTTCACTTCGATTAAAGGGAGTTCTTTATACAACATGGTTAGGTCAATATGCAGCCTTGCAAGTGGAGACTTCCCACTATATTGCCATGGGTATTGCGTTAGTGATTGCTGTGTTAACTACTGCTGAAATTATGTGGCAAAACATTGTAGAACGTAAGCCGGAAGTTGCGCTCTTAAAAGCTACTGGCTGGCGTAATGGTAACGTTCGAACACTTGTTATACTAGAGGGTTTGTGGACTGGAGTAGTGGCAGGTATTCTAGGTGTAGTGCTTGCGATTGGCTTAATCTGGTTCATGTATCACCAGCTGCCGCAGGATTACATCTGGATACTTGTTGCGACTGGTGTTGTACCGATGATAGTAGGGATACTCGGTTCTATTTTACCGGCAGAAATTGCGGTACGTGTGTTACCGAATAAAGGGTTAAAAGAAGGATAATACAAGGGGGATCTTTCATGAGTACAGGAATTGAATGTGTGGATTTGGAAAAGTCGTTTAAAGGAGACGGTGTTACAACCAACGCGGTTACGGATGTTAATTTGAGTTTTCGAAAAGGTGAATTTACGGCAATCGTTGGGCCATCCGGTTCGGGCAAATCAACGTTGTTAAGTTTGATTGGTACACTCGACAAACCGTCGTCTGGTAAAATTTTATACGATGGAAAAGAATTAAGTAGCATGAAGAAAAAAGAGGTAGCTGATTTTCGTTTCGAGCATATCGGATTTGTTTTTCAGCAGTTTCATTTGCTACCGACGTTAACCTCGCTTGAAAATGTCATGTCACCGTTGTTTACTAGGAAGGTGAAATATAATAAGAAGGAACGTGCACAAGAGGTATTAGAGCAAGTAGGATTGGCCGATAAGATGCACTCACTTCCGTCACAGTTGTCAGGTGGGCAGCAGCAACGTGTTGCAATTGCGCGAGCATTGGTGCACGAACCAGATTGGTTACTTGCCGATGAGCCAACCGGGAACTTGGATACCGAATCCGGTCAGATTATTTTTGATATGATCAAAAACTTGAACACGGAAAAAGGCTGTGGTGTCTTATTTGTAACACACGATCCGGCAATGGCAGAAAAAGCGGATCGGGTAATTGAAATGAAAGATGGAATTGTGATTTCGGATAGTGCTGAATTGACAGTATAGGTAATGAATTGGGACTGTTGGTAATATGTCTCCATAAAGTAAAATTAATATGTATAAACTGGCGTAATCCCTAAAAGTGGATTACGCTTTTTATACGAGTGGATTGTTTGTAATTTTTTAAACATTTTATATCATTTTATGTTATTATTATTTTTCGGAGTGGAAAGGAGTGGTCGGAAATTGAAACGTATCATGGTAATGGGAGTTTCAGCTGGAGTTGGGAAGTCTACCTTTGCTAGGCAGTTAGGCGAAATACTGGACAGTGACGTCTATCATCTAGATGCTTATTTTTGGAAACCTAAATGGGTACAAGCATCATTGGAAGAGTTTGGAGATAGTCAACGAGAAATTGTTACGCAAGATAAATGGATCATCGAGGGGAACTACAGCAATACCTATAACATTCGTGCCAAGCATGCTGATACGATTATTTATTTGGAGCTTCCTTTGCGAGTATGTCTGTATCGCGTGTTCAAGCGATGGATTCTTAATATTGGAAAGAACCGACCTGATATGGGAGAAGGTTGTACAGAGAAACTAGACTACCAATTCATTAAATTCATTTGTACCACTTACTTTCAGCGGAAAAGGAATATGGAAACTAGATTCAAAGCTTTTCAGAGAATAGGTCCCGAGAAAAAAATTGTTAGATTGAAGAGTAAGCAGGAAATTCAAGCGTATTTGATTTCGCAGAGAACGATTGATCAGAAAAAATGATTGGAGGAATCCATGGACAAGCCAAAAGTAATTATGAATATTTTTTTCATCCATTGATGGAGGAATTACTACGAACTATCTAGAACAATTGGAGAACAAGGGCATTACGTAACAGTGGAGAGCACGTAGATTGGATGAAACTAGATTGGGAGTGTAAAGATGACTAGAATAGGATTTGTACGTCATGGTTGTACAGCATGGAATAAAGAAAGAAGAGCGCAGGGGAATTCGGATATCCCCCTTGATGTAGATGGCCTAGCGGAAGCGGAAAAGCTTGCTGAACGACTCGGTGGTGAGGAATGGAATATTATCTATTCGAGTGATTTACTAAGAGCAAGCCAAACTGCTGAAGCGATTAAAAGGAGAATTGGAAAAATTGATTTACATTTGGAACCACGATTGCGTGAAGCTAGTGGAGGTCAAATTGAAGGAACGACGGAAGATGAAAGAGTTGAAAAATGGGGAAATAAATGGTGGGAGATTGATCTTGGGATAGAAAATCATGAAAGTATAGTTGCCCGGGGGCTACCGGTAGTTGATGAGTTGGCACAAAAACATGAGGGGAAGAACATCTTAGTAGTTAGTCATGGATCGTTTATCAAGCATCTTCTTAAAGAATTGTTGCCACAGGTAGAGGAACAGTCTCTTCATAATTGTTCGCTGACTATACTTCAGAGAACGGAAGATGGCTGGGAGTTGGAGTTACATAATTGTACGAGGCATTTGGTTTAGTGTGGCTGTAATGAAAATAGGATTAAATTTACTATAAAAGAGACTATAATGGTAGTATTATATGGAAGAAGGTTAAAAATTGATGAGGAGAGGTAGCCATGTCAAAGTTTGATACCATTACTAACTTAAAAAATGAATTAGATCAATTGAGACCACTTCCTCCAGAGGCACTTAAGAATTTATCTGAAGTTTATAAAGTTGAATGGACATATAATTCCAATGCGATTGAAGGGAATACATTAACGCTTAATGAAACAAAGATTGTACTTGAAGAAGGGTTAACCATTGGTGGAAAAAGACTTCAAGAGCATTTAGAAGTTATTAATCATTCGGAAGCTATAGACTATGTGGAACGTTTTGCTAAAAGGGATCAACCTTTAACCGAAATGATAGTAAAGCAAATCCAATATCTAATTTTGAAAAACATTGATGATAAAAATGCAGGGAACTATCGAGAAGTGAACGTTCGAATTTCAGGTAGCAAACATACACCCCCGCATTTTCTTCAGCTTTCGAATGAAATGGAAGAACTTTTTACTTGGTACACAGATCATAAAGAAAAACTACATCCTGTTGAATTAGCCGCATTATTCCATTTCAAATTTGTGTATATACATCCATTTTCCGATGGTAATGGACGAACTGCGAGATTGTTGGTGAATTTAATTTTAATGATGTATGGATACCCTCCAGCAATTGTGAAAGCTGAGGATGAACAACGATTACGTTATTATGAGTCGTTAGAAACAGCGAGTAGTGAACAAAATTTAGCGCCTTTTATTCAATTAATTTCAGATTGTGTAGAAGATAGCTTGAAAACATATTTGAGCGCTGTTAGATAGTCGAAAGGTAGAAGAACAAGTGTCTTACTTTGTTCTTCTACCTTTTTAACTTATTTAGTCTCTTCTACATAAATCCTATGTTCTTTAAAAAATTGGGAGAGCTCCTCACCAGTAG
Organism: Virgibacillus sp. GM2-2; assembly: GCF_055329585.1. Lineage (NCBI taxonomy): Bacteria > Bacillati > Bacillota > Bacilli > Caryophanales > Bacillaceae > Virgibacillus > Virgibacillus sp. GM2-2. The sequence continues at coordinate 28,471 of NZ_JBUZWC010000019.1, forward strand.
ATTGTTCCATTATCCGGATAAAATCTGCAGTCGTTGCGATTTTGAATTTCATTTCATGAAAATATTGTTGCATGCCTTTATAGAAAGCATCATCCCCAAGTTTTTTTCGCAGTTCATTCAACGACTTCGCTCCATAATCGTAAATGACATCACTGTACATTTTTAAGCCGTCCTCCTCAGCGTACTCAGCAAAAGCAGAAACAGGGGAGGTTAGGTGACAGTACTTTTTTCCGATAGCACGTACCCATTTAAAATTAATTTTGTCATCATAGAAGGCTACATAACTAGCAAATGTCGCAAACGATTCATCCAACCATGGTTCATCATACTGATTATTACCAATTGCTCCATAGAACCATTGATGAGCAACCTCATGTTCAGTCGTATGATAAATTGCAAACTTATCACTACTGTTTTCTGAACCTAAATCTATCATAACTAATTGTGGATATTCCATACCTAACCCTTCTTGTAACTCAACACCAATTACATCAAGTTCCTTCCATGGATATTCCTCAAAAAGTTTACCGTAAAGATCTAATGAATAGATGGCTCCGTCCTTCATATAATCAGCGTACTTGGAGTTTTTTTCACTGTAAAAAACATTTACTTTTACTCCGTTGTACGAATAGGAGTCTTGATTGAAAGATTCATTCATCACAATCGCAAAGTCTCGAACATTTTTCGCTTGAAAATGATGGACTGCCTTTTCATCCTTTATTGTTACTTCACCAGCTTGTTGGCCAGTAGTTGCAATTTCTAGACCCTTTTTTGTTTTTAAAGTGACATCAAAATCACCAGTTACAGAATAGAAGGACTCTCCAGAAGCAAAGTATGGATCCAGGTTCCACCCTTCGTTATCATAGACTGCGAGAATTGGAAACCAGTTCCCTAATGAAACGTGGGTTCCAGACCAACCAAATCGACTTTTTTTCTCGGGGATTGTTACGGTGAAATCCATTTTTATCGTTGCTTTTTCTTTAGGTTTTAAGGAAATATTAGTGATGTCAAGCTTAGTTTCCTTTACATCGTATTTGCTAGGTCGATTGTTATACTGAACATTGCTTACTTGTATACCCCCCTCGTCAAATTCCTTGGCATTTGGCCACAAATTGAAGTAGAGGTGTTCAAGTGTTTTGTCGAGGTTATTAACAAAATTCACACTCATGGTACCAGTAAGCTGGTGAGACTCATCATCGTAAGTCACATCAATTTTGTATGTAGGATCGGAGGGTCCGTATTTAATTTGTTCTGTTTTGAGTGGTGTTGTCATTGGGGTGGTGTTCTTAGTTTCTTCTTGAGTTGTAGGGTCTTTTTCTTTAGTTAGTGGATTTGTGTTATCTGTGCATCCAGTGATTAGAATAAAGGTGATACAAAATACTATTGTTAAGCCTATTCGCATTTAAACATTCCTTTCATGGAGGGCAATTTATTATTATACGCTTTAAGTGTTAAGAAAGTTTCGTTTTTTAAGTGACTGGATAATCAATCATGATTATAGATTCAACAGAAAACAAGTATATTTTTCATGAAATGTTAAAAAATAGCTTGGAACAGGTTAATAGAAGGGAGAAATCCGATGCCAATTGTTGAATTAAACAATTCGTTGTCAACGTTTTATGAGTCATTAGGGACGGGCATTCCTATTGTTTTCATTCATCCACCACATATGGGCCATACCGTTTTTAAGTATCAGCAAGAACTGTCCGATCGTTTTCAAGTAATTACATACGATATTCGGGGACACGGTCGAAGTGATCATCGTGATTATGAACTTACCATTCCTGTACTCACTAAAGATTTAGCAAATTTTCTAGATGCGATTGAAATTAAAAAGGCTGTTATTGTTGGTTATTCAGCAGGTGGTTCGATTGCACAAGAATTCGCACTAACGTATCCAGAACGTGTAAAGGCGCTGATTCTTTCGGGTGGTTTTCCAGAGATCAGTACAATAATCGCAAAGCTTCAATATCAATTTGGAATGTCTCTAGTGCGAAATGGTCGAAGTAAACTGTTGAGTAAATTGTTGGCTTTTTCTCATAAAGTTACGAAGAAAGATCAACAGGAACTTTTTCATGAGTGTTTACAAGCTCACCCACGTAGTGCTTATGATTATTATCAGACAAGCAGGTATTACAACTGTACGGAACGTCTTTATCGTCTTCAATGTCCATTGCTTCTGGTTTATGGGAAGTTTAGCCATTTTCGTCCTTATTTAAAGTTATACGAGCGACATGTTCCACAATCGAGAAGTGTGCTCGTTAGTAAATCGCTTCATCAAGTACCGATTAAACGTCATCATGCATTTAATCATGCGCTCATAAATTTTATAAAAAACATTAGGTAACGTAAATCTCAAATGGGGTTTACGTTATTTTTATACTTTTATTGCTTTATCAGCAGTAAATGCTATAATTAGTAAAAATTATAAATAGTTAAATTTTATTGACGGAGGAGAAAACAGTGAAATTAGCTGAAGCATTAATAAGAAGAGCGGATAATCAAAAACGTGTGGAACAGTTAAAACATCGATTAGGAAATAATGCGAAAGTACAAGAAGATGAATCCCCATCTGAGAACCCAAAAGAGTTAGAAAAAGAATTGGGTAGTGTACTAGAAGAATTACAAAAGTTGATGGTGGGGATTAATCGAACGAATCACGAAACAGCGTTTAATGAAAAGATATCACTTGGAGATGCACTGGTTGAACGTGATATTGTAGCAAAAAAACGAAAGGTATACAGTGAATTGGCAGAACATGCGGCGTTAAGGCAGGATCGCTACTCGAGGACCGAAATTAAATATGTAACCCCATTTAATGTGAAAGAGCTCCAGAAGCAAGTGGATGATTTAGCCAAAAGATACAGAGAATTAGATACGAAAATACAGGAGTTAAACTGGCTAACCGATTTGATTGAATAAGGTAGATGGTAGCAATTATAGAAAAGCGAGTACAAATACGTTTAATTACTTCGTTTAAGGCATGAGTTTTGGGGTAACTCTAGAGGTTCAAGTCCTGTCTAACCATTCATACCCATAATTGTCACAAGCGAACATACGAATGTAACAGTTTACAACCATGTGCTGATTTTTATAATTGTGAGGGAGGGAACGGGGAATTTTTATGCAAAATCTGCTAGAGTTTGTTTTCGGAAACAGACTCTAGCTTAACTACCTTCTGAAAAGCTGGATATAGGAAATAACCAAAAGTAATACCTATGACATTTAAAATCAAATCATCTACATCTAAGCTTCCTCGCTTTGTTACATATTGAAGTCCCTCGATTACCCCCACCGAAACAATAGAAATCGTCAACAAAAAAATGAATGAAGGAATTCCTCGCATATAACGATAGATCAATCCAAAAGGAATAAATAAACCAATATTAGCCGCTAAATTATAAACAGCAATTACGAATGCGACGTTACCTGAAAGATAAAACTGTATGGTCTCAAATGGGACTAAATTGATAGATTCATAACCTTGATCAGTTGGTCTAAAAAATAACAGAACAAATAACGATAGGCAATAAAGGAAGGTAACAATGTAAAAGGTATACTGCGATATCTTAATTTCTGTTCTGGTAAAGAAACAAGTTAGGAATAACAGAAGAAAAGTATAACAAAACCAAGTGACTCCTATCACAAGTGGGTGTAGATAGTTTATTAATTCCATCCATATAGGCAACAAAGTAAAGAATAATAGTTGGGTAAGTATGAGCAGATACACAATTGTCTTTTTCATAATTCCTCCAATGGTTGAACGTTTACTACTTTAGCTAATTTTATAACATTTGACATGGTTTTTCACGATGAAATTTAAAAAAACGAGACACGTGGATTCAACCTCGTGTCTCTATTTTACGTCTAGCTATGTGTTTTTTATCAAGCATCGAAACCAATACTGTGCCAAGCGACAATATAACGAGGAAGCCTCCAACAGTTGCGGTTTGTTCAATTGAAACCTGCTCAATGACGACACCACCGATCAATGAGCCAACAGCGATACCAAGATGTAAAGCAGAATTATTCAAGCTTTGCTGAATGTCTGAAGTCTCAGGTGAAGCTTCAATTAGATAGCTTTGCATGGCCGGAGTTATCGCCCAACTCATCATTCCCCAAACAATTAATACAGAAACAAATAGTGGGAGGAAAAACGTTGAATATGGGATAGAAAAAATTGCTATTCCAAATAAAATGATTGAGCCTAGAATGGTTCGTTTTGTCCCCATTAAGTCTGCCAGCGTACCGCCAAATCCTCCGCCACTTACCGCTGCGATACCAAAGATCAGGTAAATAATACTTATCCAGCTTCCTTCCATCCCCATGGTTGTTTTTACAAATGGGGTTAGATATGTGTACAGGGTTGTATGTCCTGCCAAGAATAGAAAAGTCGTGCTTTGTGCAAAAAATATTTTCCGATCTTTTAAAGTAGCCAATTGTTTTCCAATTGCAATAGATGGCTTTGGTTCAACTCTTTCCATAAAGAAATAAATTGCGATGATAGAAAGAATCGTTAAAAGGCTAATCAAAATAAAAGGGGCTCGCCAATTAAATGCATTGCCTAATACTAAGCCGATTGGGATACCTAAAACAAGTGACGCGCTAACACCCATTGATACAATACCGATTGCCCGTCCCCGATACCTAGGATCCACAATATTTGGTGCAATCGTTAAACACAAAATAATTAATAATGAGCTACTTAAAGCGGAGATAATGCGTCCAAGAAATAATATGCTATAGGAAGGGCTGAAAACGGTTATGATATTCCCCAATAAAAATATGATTAGCGAAATTAATGTAAGCCGTTTCCGTTCAATTTTAGCAGTAGCGATTAATAAAATCGGCGAAGCAATTGCAAAAATTAATGAAAAGATGGTAATTAGGTAACCTGCTTGTCCAAGACTCACATGTAAGTCTGTTGCAATTAAATCTAATATTCCACCGATAATTAACTCGACCATCCCAACCACAAAAGAGATGATCATTAATACGTAAACTCGTTTGTCCATATCTAGTCATGCTTCCTCTCTGCTGATGTACCATTACCATACTAATCGTGATTACTCTGGAAAACAAGTAAAAGTGTTGATGTAAAAAAAACGAAACTGACGTAACAGTTTTACAAAGCTCGTCTTTTTCACAAATCTCATCATAAAAATAATGATGAGGTGATTATAGAATGAAAAAATGGATGGCCATTTTAGTTATAGCAGCAACATACGTGGGAACAGTTGTCGGAGCCGGTTTTGCTACAGGAAAAGAGATTGTTACGTTCTTTAGTATTAATGGTGCGATTGGTGCAATTGGGATTGCGATTAGTGGAGTTCTGTTCATCGCTGTTGGAACAAAAATGATGATTATTTCAGCACGGATCCAAGCATACTCTTATCAAGAGTTTAATACGTATTTATTTGGAAACAAGATTGGTAAATTGGTGAACACGTTTATTTTTATTGTGGTTATATGTATTACGTCTGTTATGCTGTCTGGTGCTGGAGCAGTGTTCCACGAACAACTGGGGTTACCGTTTCAATTCGGGATTATGATAACATTAGTTTTTTCTTACATTGTTTTATTAAAAGGGTTAAAAGGTTTATATGCGATTAATTCTTATATTGTGCCATTAATGATTTTATTTAGCCTATTTATTGCTGGATCTATTTTCCATTTATATCCTCAGGAATTGTTAAATCAAATTATTCCAGAACAATTGCCAGAGCGAATATCATGGGCTGTTTCCCCATTAGCTTACTCAGCATTTAACTTGTTGACAGCACAAGTTGTGCTTGTGCCTTTAGGTAAAGAGATTCGTGATGAGACAATACTAAGAAGAGGTGGATTTTTAGGTGGATTAGTACTCACGCTTCTATTACTTGGTAGTCATTTCTCTTTATCTGTTTATCCGGAAAACTTCGCTTACGAAATTCCAATGGCTGAGCTTGTAAAGGAGTTCGGTACATTTATTCATGTCTTATTTTTGTTTATTATTTATGGAGAGATTTTCAATTCAGTAGTGGGGAATATTTTTGGAATCACACGCCAATTAGAAACGACCTTTCATATCCGTTATCAACATGCTATTTTACTTATTATGTTGGTCGCTTTCATAATTAGTCAGATTGGATATAGTGACTTGTTAGCGTTCCTGTATCCGCTCATAGGGTACATTGGCCTGTTATTACTTACCATTGTTTTAGTAAAAAAAATGCCAACGAGATAAAGGAGGATTTCCATTGTATATAGAATATATATACTAGTAGTTAAAATAGAAAGGAAGTTAAGGAATGAACGCGGGACCTATAAAAGAGAATAAGCGATTGCTTTGGATAGATGCGGCACGAGGGTTTGCGATATTTGGTATTTTTATGGTCAATGTTGGTGCTTTTTCAGCACCATATTTTATGCATGGTGGGGAAGCGGAGGCATGGCCAAATGAAATTGACCAGCTAGTTCAAAGCATTATCGACGTTTTTTTCCAAGCAAGCTTTTATACGTTATTTTCATTGTTATTTGGATTTGGTTTTCAGATAATGATTGATCGACTACGAGAAAAAGGTGGGGCTGTTTATACTGTATTATTACGAAGAATGCTTATATTAATTGGATTTGGACTCATTCATGCATTCTTAATCTGGTTTGGCGATATTCTACTATCATATGGCATCATTGGACTTTTTCTGTTGTTATTTGTGAAGGTCAAAGATAGGACGCTTCTTATATGGGCTGTACTATTAATGGGCGCAAGTGTAGCCTACTATACCATGTTCTTATATTCGGTTCGAGAATTTCTCGGTTTTGTCGATCGTGGGGGTATTCAACAGGCTATTGTCAATTATCAAAGTAATAGCTTAACGCAAATTTGGGCTCAGAATTATCATGATTGGGTATATGCAAACGGAGGAATTTCTTACTTATTTTTAACTGCAACGCTACTCCCGTTATTTTTGGTAGGAATGTTTATTGCACGAAAAAGGTGGTTGCATGATTTAGAGCAATACAAGCGCGTATTGAAATGGGGATGGTTGTTAAGTCTTGTTTTCTTCCTGGCGCTTAAACTTGGCCCATATGCGTATGGGAATCCGATCTGGTTTTCATTCGTGCAAGACAACATTGGTGGATCAGCATCTGCATTATTTTATATTTTCACAATCGGTTTATTAGCAAGGTCTAAATTTGGGATGAAATTAATTAAACCTTTCGTTTATGTTGGACGTATGTCACTCACCAACTATATATCCCAATCAATTATCATGTTTATTTTATTTTATGGTGTAGGATTCGCAATGTATGGGACGATTAGTCCAGCAGAAGGTATATTACTTGTAGTGATTGTTTACACGTTACAAATTTTTGGAAGCAAGTGGTGGTTTAGCTATTATCGATTTGGTCCGTTAGAATGGATATGGCGAGGATTAACTTATCGAAAATTGCAGCCTTTTCGGAAGGAAGAAAAGAAACAAGAGGTTTCATGAAAAACAGGCTGCTTTTTAAACAGGTTGTTTTTTGAAACAAATAATATGTATAAACTACGACATACTGCTATGTTGATTTCCGCTCCGAGCAGTCGCTTTCCGCGGGCAACGCTTCAGTCTCCTCGGAAGAAAATCACTTCCTCCGGGGTCTTCAGCTGTTGCTCGTCGTGTTACAAGGAGATTCATTGATGCTTCACTCCTCGCAGAAAAAGATTGCTTTTCCCGCAGGAGTCGACTGCCCTCCGCTCCAATCAACAGCCACATTAGTGGAAGAAATACACGAAGACTCCTGCGGGAAAGCGAAGTGTTGAGACCCCGCAGTGAGCGGTTTTGAGATGAAGGCCGACTAAAACCGTCCTTTGCGGACAACGTCGGCATACCCCTCGCCGGGGCAAGGAGGCTCAGCGCAAGCCCGCGGAAAGCGTAGTGTATTTCTGCATCGATATATTATGTTGCAGTAAAGGTTAAAAAGCAACCAAAAATAAAAAAAACTAAAAAATGCGAACCTAATCAACATAGGTTCGCATTTTTTTATTATCCTTTTAATACATCTTTGATATGTCCGATTGCCCAATCTAGGTCATCTTTTTCGATAACTAGTGGTGGAGCGAAGCGAATTACATTTTCGTGTGTTTCTTTACACAGTAATCCCTTTTCTTTTAATTGTTCGCAATAAGGACGCGCTGCTTCATTTAGTTCCACACCAATGAATAATCCTTTACCACGTACTTCTTTTATTGCTGGATTATCAATCTTTCTCAATTCATCCATCATATAATTACCAAGCTCAAGCGAGCGATCAGCTAGCTTTTCTTCTTCAAGAACCTCTAGAGATGCAGTTGATACAGCACATGCTAGTGGGTTACCCCCGAATGTTGAACCGTGAGAACCAGGGTTGAATACACCAAGTATGTCTTTGTTTGCAACGATACAAGAGATAGGGAATACACCGCCGCCTAGTGCTTTACCAAGAATAAGAATGTCTGGTGTTACATCTTCCCAATCACAAGCAAACAATTTACCGCTACGTCCAAGTCCTGCTTGGATTTCATCAGCAATGTACAATACGTTGTTTTCTTTACAAACATCGTATGCCTCTTTTAAAAATCCTTCAGGAGGCATAACGATTCCAGCTTCACCTTGGATAGGCTCAAACAGGAATCCTGCAGTGTTTTCATTGATAGCAGCTTTTAATGCGTCAATGTCACCGTAAGGAATAATTTTGATACCAGGAAGCATAGGTCCAAAGCCGCGCTTGTATTCCGCTTCTGATGATAAGGAAACCGCTGTCATTGTACGGCCGTGGAAGTTACCTTCGCAAGCGATGATCTCTGCTTTGTTTTCAGCAACGCCTTTTACATCATATGCCCAACGTCTTGCTGTTTTCACTGCTGTTTCAACAGCTTCAGCTCCTGTGTTCATTGGTAGTGCAGCTTCTTTGTTTGTTAATTTACAAATCTTTTCGTACCATGGACCAAGTTGATCGTTATGGAATGCACGTGACGTTAATGTAACAGCATCCGCTTGTTTTTTTAACGCGTCGATAATTTTCGGGTGACGATGCCCTTGGTTAACTGCAGAATATGCGCTTAGCATATCCATGTAGCGGTTACCTTCTGGATCTTCAACCCATACGCCCTCAGCTTTAGCTATAACAACAGGAAGGGGATGATAGTTTTTTGCGCCGAATTCCTGTGTTTGATCGATAATTTGTTGACTAGAATGTGTCATATTATCCCTCCGATATAAAAAATACAATTCATGATTAGTATAACAGTTTTTATGATGAAATGTCCCATGTTTTCTCGTTCATAATTTGTTCAGATGAATTTCTCTATTTTCCATGATATGATAAGCATATGAAATAGGAATTAGAAAGGAATGGAAAAAATGAATACACATTTACATGTAACAGCATGGGCATTAGCGTTCATCCTCTTTATCATAGTTGTAGTATTACGCAATTCTGGCAATGATAAAGGCGCAAAAATTGTACATATGATTTTAAGACTAGACTTTTTATTGATTTTATATTCAGGTGGAATGTTACTTTCCAATTACTTCGGTGGCAGCCCGATGATGGGGGAAGCAATTTTTAAAGGGTTAGCTGGTATTTGGGTGATCTTCGCAATGGAAATGGTTGCAAATAAAATGGCTAGAAAAGAAGCAACAAAAAGCTGGTGGATTCAGTTAGTAATCGCTGCTTTGATTACAATAATTTTAGGTTTCGGACGTTTACCAGGTGGATTTGCATAAAACATAAATTACCGTGTATCTCTAGAAAATGGGATACACGGTTTTTACGTTAAAGAAAAAACCGAACAAGACGTTGTGTCTCATTCGGTCTCCAATACATTACTTCGTTAACTTTTCTACAACTGCATCTATTGTTTTTTGAGATGCGATTAAGCCTTTGTTTGTCCAGAAGCTTGGATCATTCATGATATACACTTGATCATTTTGGGATGCTGGAATACTTTGCCAAACATCACTCTTTTCTAAAGTTTCCAGACCTTGCTCGCCTTCAAGTGCTAACAAGAAAACATGGTCCGCTTTCAGTTCTGAAAGTTTTTCCATCGAAATAGGATTCCATTGTGCTTGTGCCTCGCCTAGGCTCCCCACGAATGGAGGTACTGTTACCCCAAGTTCGGAGTATACCACCTCAGCACTATGGCGATTTTTTTCAAAAAGGAAGAATTGATCGCCAGCTACCCAAATCATGGCAACGGATTCATCACCGATAGATTCCGATAATTTTTTCTTTGCTTCAGCTACTTTTTCGTCATACGCAGTTAAAACTTCTTCAGCTTTCTTTTCTTTGCCTAAAATCTTACCGAAAACTTCTATTTGTTTGCGCCAATTATTTGTTACGTCTTCAGGCATAACGTATGTTGTTGTAATTTTTTGATAATCCTCTAATGACCCTTCGTAGCTTTCAAGATTATTCTCTAAGATAAGTAAATCAGGGCTATGTTCTAAAACTTGTTCCTGTGGCAAGTTCCATTCAATTCGTGGTACATCTTTAAGTTGTGGTTCTAAATATTGTTGAACACTTTTTCCGATTGACCACTTCGCCACTGGTGTTACCCCAAGGGATAAAAGTGCGTCTTCATGGTAAGGTGCGATGATCCGTTCTACGTCAGCTGGGATGGTAACTTCTCCATTTGCACCTTCAACCGTTACCTCTGAACTGTTTGTTTCTTCAGAACTAGTTGATTCAGTATCTTTTGTATCATTGCCATTGCCGCACGCTGCCAGTAAAACTGCGAAAAATAATAGTGAGCATACGAGAAGCAACTGTTTTTTTGTAAATAATTGCATATGTAATTCTCCTTCAATATAAAATAATATTACTGATGGTAATGATAATCATTTTCAGTTAAAATGTCAATATAGGAAATGTGAAATTAGAAAACTTGGCTTGTCGCCAAGGTCTAATCTCGAAAGCCTTAGTTGTTCTTATACCGGTATCCATAAAAATAGATTTTGAATCAGTGAAAATAAGAACATCCAAAACATTGCAGAGTGAACGCATAACGTCTATACTTTTATTGATAATGATTCTTAATCAGTCGTAAAACGTAAAGTCAGGGGAACCATCATGATCAGTACTATAAATCATTCTTTATTTTGGAAAACTATTATAAATATATTCGCCATCCTAGCGTTGATTTTTTCTATCGGCTTATCCGTTTCCTATGGGGCAGTAGACATTAAATTATCAACGGTTTGGCAAGCTGTATTTCAATTTAATCCGGATATGACATCGCACCAGGTTATTCAAGAGTTACGTTTACCGCGTGCTTTTGGTGCAGCATTAGTTGGTGCATTCTTGGCGGTATCTGGAGCTATCATGCAAGGGATGACTCGTAATCCGTTAGCTTCACCCTCCATTATGGGTGTAACGAACGGTGCGGCGTTTTTTCTTGTCATTATGCTAGCGTTCTTTCCTAATGTATCTAATTTAGGATTAACACTCGCTTCTTTTGCTGGGGCGGGTGTTGCCGTCATTCTTGTTTTTATGGTTGGTTCCTACTCAACTAGTGGCTTAACACCTGTGAAGCTTGCATTAGCGGGTGTGGCTATTGGAACATTGCTCAGTTCTGTATCGTCAATCATATCCCTTCATTTTCAGCTAGAAAAAGAAATGGGATTTTGGTTTGCTGGAGGATTGGCTGGAACAAATTGGACATCAATTCAAATTCTTCTCATTTCAGGTGGAGTAGGTTTATTTTTGGCGCTTCTTATTGCAAAGTCGATTACGATTCTTAGTCTAGGTGAAGATATTGCGTCGGGACTAGGACAAAACAATCTACTGATTAAAGTCTTAGGTATTCTTTCTGTACTAATTTTAACGGGAGCAGCTGTATCCATTGCAGGAACTGTAGGTTTCATCGGACTTATTATTCCACATATCACACGATTTATTATGGGAACAGATTATCGATGGATTATTCCATCTACAGCAATATTTGGTGCACTGTTACTTGTGCTTGCAGATGTAGTTGCTCGTCTAGTTAATGCACCGTTTGAAACGCCAGTTGGGGCAATAACTTCGTTGATAGGCGTGCCATTTTTCCTCTATTTAGCTCGTGGTAGTGGGGGTGGAAAATAATGACTCCTGAACAGAGCATGAAGAAAAGAAGATTTTTTACGATAATTGTTGGGTTAATAATTAGTATAGTAGTTATGTTTTTTGTCAGCCTTAGCACAGGTGTTATCCAACTTTCACCTGGAGATGTGTTACATACGTTAATGGGTCAAGGAACCGATAAACAGGAATTAGTGCTATTTGAATTCCGCTTACCAGGAATTGTCTTGGCATTATTAATTGGTGCAGGTCTTGCAGTTTCAGGAACCATATTACAAGGAATTACACAAAATGACCTAGCAGACCCGGGTATTCTTGGGATTAATACAGGAGCAGGTTTGGCAATCGTTTTATATATCTTCTTTTTGCAAGATAGTCTAGCATTATCCAATACACTTTCTGCCTTTATAATGCCACTTTTTGCTTTAATCGGTGCTATATTTGCCGCATTTATAATCTATGTGTTGGCATGGAAAGAAGGAGTTAATCCAATTCGATTAATTTTAGTTGGAATTGGTGTCAATGCAGGATTCAGTGCAGCATTAATTATTTTCCAACTGAAAATGGACCCACAAGACTTTCGGCAGGCTACTGTGTGGCTAGCAGGTGATATATGGAGCGCTGATTGGAATTTTGTGATAGCACTATTACCATGGATTTTAATTCTTATTCCGTTCACCCTACATAAAGCAAATAGCTTAAATGTATTAAGTTTAGGTGATGATATTGCTGCTGGTTTGGGTACCAATGTGGAACGCGAGCGAAGAATTCTGTTACTTGCTGCCGTTGCACTGGCTGGTGCATGTGTGGCTGCAGGTGGAGGCATAGCGTTTTTAGGTCTTGTTGTTCCACATATTGCACGGCGTATTGTCGGACCAACACATCATCGGATCATACCGTTAGCGACATTAATTGGAGCACTTCTATTAATGGTATCAGATACAATCGGCAAAACAATTTTAGCACCTACTGAAATACCAGTCGGAATTGTTGTTGCTATATTAAGTACGCCTTATTTTATCTATTTATTAATGAAAACAAAGTAAGGAAAGAGGAGATAAATATGGATCGTGAATTAGAGCTATTTGATGTAACGATTATCGGTGGAGGACCTGCAGGATTGTTTTCTGCTTTTTATAGTGGTATGCGGGAAATGAAAACAAAAATTATTGAACATTTACCTTTTCTAGGAGGGAAAATTCCATACTATTATCCTGATAAAGTAATTCGTGATATAGGTGGAATCCATGCCATCACTGGAGCAAAATTTACCGAGCAAATGATTGAACAGGGGAAAACATTTAACCCTACAATTGTTCTTGAAACAAAGGTAACAGAGCTTGATCACTTGGATGGTGGGAATTTTTTATTAACGGATCACAATGGTAACAAGCATTACACGAAAACAGTGATTATCGCAGCAGGATTTGGACCATTACAATCTGTAGAACTTGATTTACCAAACGCACCACAATACAAAAACCATAATTTACATTACCATGTCAGGGAAATGGAATTGTTTCGCGACAAAAAAGTCGTCATTTCCGGAGGTGGAAACTCAGCAATCGATTGGGCAAACGAATTGGAACCTATTGCTGCACAAGTAACATTATTACATCGGAGAGATGAGTTTTCCGGCCATGAAAGCAATATTACGAAGATGAAAAATTCCTCTGTACGAATACTAACATCAACGGTCATTGATCAACTGCACGGAGATGGACACCGTTTGTCTTCTATTACAGTTCATAACGCTGAACAAGATAAATATGAAACGATAGAAATTGATGACCTTGTAGTGAATCATGGTTTTATTGTAGACTTAGGTCCAATTAATGATTGGGGCTTGGAAATGAAAGACGGAACAATTAAAGTCGATGCCAATATGCAGACTAATATTCCTGGGATTTTTGCAGTAGGTGATTTGGCAAACTTTCCAACTAAACTTTCATTGATAGCAGGAGCGTTTTATGAAGGACCTATCGCTGTAAATAGTACTAAAAAGCATATTGTACCAAATAAAGAATTACAAAAGTTATATTCTACACATGTAGAGGCGTTTAAGAAGTAAATATGAAGGTTTTCTAACAATTATGCTTCGTCCATTGATTATTCGCTAAAAAACGTAATAATAGTAGAGGAAAATATTCTAGCTGAGAGGACGTTTGTATGAAAAAGGCAACACTAATATCGATCATCTTTCTTCTTATGATCGGTGCAAATCCTGTTGATGCAGCAGAAAAACCGATAAAAGAAGAAGTCATCTATTCGATCGTCGTTGATCGATTCAGCAACGGAGATCAATCAATTGATGAACAGGTGAATATAGAAGATCCAACAGCCTACCATGGTGGGGATATACAAGGAATTATTCAAAAATTAGACGATATAAAAGCAAATGGCTTCACTACCATTGCATTATCACCGATTATGGCGAATGCTCCAAGTGGTTACCACGGCTACTGGATTGAAGATTTTTTCACGGTTGAAGAGCAATTCGGCACGCTGGAAGATATGAAAAAGCTTGTTGAGGAAGCACATGAGCGCAACATTAAAGTTGTACTTGAATTCGTTACAAGCTATGCAGCAAAGACAAATCCATTGGTTGATAATCCAACGAATATTGATTCATCAAAAACTACCGATACACGATGGCTAGATGAAGCAGTTCCTCTAAATTTAGAAAGTACGGAAGTGAAAGAAACATTATTCAAAGCTGCAACTTACTGGTTAGAAAAAACAAATATCGATGGTTATAAACTTCATGCAATTGATCAAGCCACTCCTGCATTTTTAACCGATTTTGTTCAGCATGTAAAAGAGGTTAAGCCAGATATTTATTTACTAGGGGATGTATTACAAGAAAATGGATTAACAAACGAATACCTTGATTTAGGAATTACACTAATTGAAAATACTGTTCTTCAAGATTCGATCGTTAACGTTTTTACCAATGTAGGTACCCCGGTAAGTAATATTTTTAAAACGTGGAAGGAATCGGGAATGCGTGAAGGTCTTGTTTACGTGGATAATGCCACTACAGAACGATTTACACGAAAGATAGTCGAAGGACGTTTAAATCCCGAAACTACGTGGAAGCTAGCATTAGCATATTTATATACTTCTCCAGGGGCGCCAATAGTTTTTCAAGGATCGGAAATCCCGATGGACGGTGATACACCAGAGGAAGTATTACAAATGGTTCAATTCAATAGCGGAAACGAAACAATAAAAGGTTATTTAGAAAAGTTATCAGCAATTCGAACACAATTTCCTGTACTATCCTATGGAGACTTCCAATTGGCCGGATCGAATGGGGCAATGAGTGTGTTTAAACGAACCTATCAAGATAAAACAATGTTTATTGCTTATAACAACGATATCGAAACAAAAACAGTATCAGTGAAAGATATCCCAGAGGGAATGCAGTTAAGTGGACTTCTAGGCGATTATATTGTCCGGGAAACTGCTCAGAACGAATATAAAATTGCACTTGATCGTGAAACAGTGGAAATTTTTGTGTTAGAAGAAAATAAAGGGTTAAACTGGATATTTATTAGTATGGTCGTTGGGATATTTGTTGTTTTCGTAGCAGGAATAGTAGCATTAAGCTATAAACAACGTAAAAGAGAGAAAGCACTAAAAAAATAGGTGCTTTCTCTCTTTTTCTTCTATAATCTTTTTAAGTGTTTTTATCAACTTATCTTGTAAACACGACGATGTTTTCTCTACTTCCTGGGAATGTCTACGACGCAGAGAAGCCGTTATTTCACTAAATTCACCCGTTTTTAGACATGAACCGGACACCAGGGACGCTATTTACGTATAAACACAATGGAATCACTGCGTTTTAACAAAATAAAGAACTTAGTGTCCGCAAGTATCCAAAATTTGCCCATTTTTGTACAAATAGAGGATCTTATGTCCGCTCGCAAAGGAGTATTCTTGCTCGTCACGCGCTGAAATGTTAATTTGGCAATTATTATAGGTTTACTAAAATCATTTTTAGAGATCAAAGTATCTACAAAATCTATCCATTTACGATAACGCCTCCATTGATATGAATCATTTGTCCAGTAATATAACTGGAATCATTACTTGCAAGATAAACGTATGCTGGGGCAAGTTCACTAGGTTGTCCTGGTCGTTTCATTGGTGTATTTCCACCAAAAGATCCAACTTTGTCCTTGCCGAAAGTAGAAGGAATGAGTGGTGTCCATATAGGTCCAGGAGCAACCGCGTTCACACGAATTCCTTTTTCCACTAGAGACTGTGACAATGATCGGGTAAATCCTGTAATTGCCCCTTTTGTCGCAGAGTAATCTATTAAATCATTACTACCCTGGTACGCAGTAATCGAAGACGTGTTAATAATTGAACTTCCTTCTTTCATATAGGGCAAAAGTGTTTTTGTCATCAAAAAAGAACCGAAAACGTTGGTGCGAAATGTTTTTTCTAATTGTTCAGTAGTAATATCGGTGAAATTTACCTGTGGATGTTGTTCGGCTGCATTGTTTATTAATATATCCACTTTTCCAAAATGGCCTAACGTTTGAGACACAGCTGTTTCACAGAATGCTTGGTTACTAACATCACCACTTAAAAGTAAACATTTTCTGCCCGCATCCTCCACAAGCTTTTTTGTTTCTTTTGCATCATCGTGTTCATCCAAATAAACAATTGCGACATCAGCGCCTTCTTTTGCGAAATGGATACTAATTGCGCGACCAATACCACTGTCTCCACCAGTGATTAACGCAACTTTTCCGTTCAGTTTGTCTGCTGGTTTATAATTTTCATCCAAGTACGTTGGTTCAGGATACATGTTGGATTCAATGCCAGGCTGTCTACTTTGTTGTTGTTTTGGGGGTGTTTGTGTGTCGTTAGAATTTGTCATATTACGTTTCCTCCTAAAGGTTTGATTTATAAACCTTTGTACCCCAAGAAAATCATTTCAATCAGATTTTGCTAATTTTATTTTCCTACATCCGGAAAATCTATCGTTTTTATAACCTTTTCTTGTTGTAGGTTATATATTTTCATGGATTCAAATGATAATGTATACAAATAATTATCTACTGAGACCATTCTTTTTGTTTGAGCTTCCCAATTAGGCTCGGCTATATTTGCTTTTTGGTGTGTTACAGTGTCCTTTAACTCGATACCGTTCTTGGGTGTTATCGTATAGAGGAAAGCACCTTCGTATACAAATGATTGGTCAAGATAAGTCATATCTCCTTGCTGAACTGTTTTAGACTCAAAGATCGATGCGGGAAACCCGAATAAATTTTTCGTTGGATGTTGATATAATGCATGGTGATTTCGGTTGATTTCCGAATACGATCCTGCACCTCCAATAATTTCATGATCTACTTCAATAGGCTGTGTAACGTCACTTACATCGAATAGAGATAGTTTTAACCCTTTTTGTTGAATCTGTGGCTCACCGGTTAGCTCTGATCTAACAACTTCTGTGTGTTGACCAAATCCAATTACATAATCGTCACCCAATGGATGTAGGTAGTTGCTAAATCCTGGAATCTTTAATTTACCAAGAACTGAAGGCTTTTTTGGATTTTTTAAATCAATCACAAAAAGGGGATCTATCTGCTTGAATGTCACCATATAAGCGACTTCATCCATAAAGCGAACACTATAAATTTTTTCGTCGGGTGCCAAGTTTTCAAGTGACCCAAGCTGCTGAAGATTTTGGTCAAATGTATATATATTGTTTGTCGTTGGTTCTTTTTGAAATTGGCTACCACTCGTTGTCGCAACTCTAAACGTTTTTTTATATTCATCCATAGCAAATTGATTCACAAGTGTGCCATTTACTTCTGTTGATGCATGGTAAGTAATAGCTCCTTGGTCGATTTGGAATTGGTAAATTTTAGTATTGGTATTTCCTATTGGTATTGGCATAATTTCGGATGTGCTAGTTGTCGATTTCTGAGTTATTTTTTCTAGTTTGTTAGTGGCAAGGTATAGGTTATTTTCAGACATATAAACGTGATTGGAATCACCGAGGTATGCTTCCACGTTAGCTGTCTTACCCATGTCTGTTAGGTCAATAGCTGCAGTGATTAGAAAACTACTACCGGTTGATTCAGGTAAAACATACAGATCATTAAAATTGATTGGACGGTATTTATTACTTACTGCGCTATCTTTAAAAGTAGGGCGTTGTTTCTTTGTGTTCTTGTTTTGTTTTTGACCTAGGATATGCACAGGTGGGTAGCTGTTTGCAATTATATATAAATGGTTATTCGTGAGTCTTGAGGCATGTAATGAACCATCGAAAGTTATTTCTCGCAATTTCTCAGGTTTCCGTATGGTGGAGATATCATAAATATAGGCAGTGGTTTGGCTATTGGGCATTATTTGCAGTTGGGCACGTGCTTGTTTGTCTGTTGTAACCGGCTTGCGTGAAGTAGTTCCAATCGTAATTAATTTGTCTTTAGATACATAAATTTCTATTGGACGGAAGTCTTTTTCTTCTATAACACTTAGTACTGAACTATTTTTTTGTTTAGCAGAAGAGATAATAATGTCGTTTGCTCGAGCAAAAAAGATATACTCTCCAGCCGTTTTGACGATATCTCCTTCATTAACATCTTGTTCCTGCACATTTGTAGAAGAGGCATTTGTTGTTGCAGACTCTAATTCCGCTGATATAGTTTGGTCCTGTCTAAGAATGGACATTTGGTTGCCAGCTCTTTGTTTTAAAAGTGTTTCCAAGTGTTCAGCGTCTTTAATCGAAGGCAGTTTTTCATCAACAACTATTGCATTATTTTTGGGTTGTTCCACGGCATCTGTTGATTGGAACATATACATACTAACTGCAAGTATCAATACTCCAATTCCGCTCATTATCCAAATGGGTTTTTTCATAGATATTCACCTCGTCTTTTTTAGATAGACGACTTTGAAGATATAAAGTTACAAAAAAACTGGATCACGCTAATTCGTGAACCAGTTTATCCTATCTAGCAAAAAACGAAACCTAAGCGGACATCAGATCCCTTATCCGAGTAAAATTAGGGCCTATGTGCCTGTTTGCGGACTGAGGATGCGCTATTTAATAAAAAGCACCTGATTTCTATCTGTTTTCACAATATAACGCATCCTGAGTCCTCTTAACCTATAAAAAAGGTGTGAAAAGTAAAAATAACGGCTTCTGTGTCCGCTACAGAGTAGTCTCTGACAGCTTGATTATTTTTTAGTTTATCCTGAAATCTTACTTATTCTCACTATTCAAGAAAAATAAAGCCAATGTTCCAGGGCCTGAATGTGCACCAATAGCTGAGCCAACCATTTCAATTTGAATGTCTTTTGGCTCAAACTTGTCCTTAATTAGTCCAGCTAATTTCTCTGCAGTTTCCAAATCATCTCCGTGACTGATACCAATTACCTGGTTTGAAAAATCTGTTCCACGTTCATCCATGATCTCGATGATACGGGAAAGCAGCTTTTTGGAGCCTCTGATTTTTTCCAATGGAATCAATTTACCATCATCTACATGTAAGATTGGTTTAATTTTTAATAATGTACCAACAAAAGCCGCAGTTTTGCTAACTCGTCCACCGCGATATAAGTATTCTAAGTCATCTACAGTAAAAATATGTTCCATATGTTCTGCATGGTAGGTTGCAGTTTCAATAATTTCATCTACAGTGGCACCTTGTTGTGCAAGTTGGGCAGCTCGAATAATAACTAGTCCGATTCCGAGTGATGCACATTTTGTATCAATTACATGAATTACAGCTTCAGGGTAATCCTCTTTAATTTCTTGTTCTACTATTTTCGCTGCTTGGAAAGTGCCTGATAATTCGGATGATAATGCAAAATAAACTAAGGGTTGATTTGCTTCAGCATATGATGTAAAAATGGTTTTAAACGATTGTTGTGAAGCTTGTGCCGTTTTAGGGCTTTTCCCATCACGCATAGCATCGTAAATTGTTTTTGGCGTGATTGTCTTTCCGTCTTCATACTCTTTTTCATTCAATTGAACGGTTAACGGTACCATTTCAATACCATATTCGTTATAATGTGTTTTTGACAAATCACATGCAGAATCGGCAAGTATTTTGACATTCATTCCATTCACCTACATTCCTATAAAATTCTTATATTTCTTTCAGTTTAATGCTAGTATATGGGATAGTCAAAGTATATTTTTCACAGGTGAGCTTTCTTACTGCATAGACGCAAGAAGGCTTTCGCCATAAAGGCTTGCGAAGCCAAGTTTTTCTAACAAAATTTCAGTAAAAGATGTTGCAACAAGGAGGTAGCCATGTTCTTATTCGAATCAAAACGTATTCTTATTGTTATTTTTGGATCGTTGCTAAACGCGATTTCATTGAACTTTTTCCTAATTGGAGCCAATGTATATGCTAGTGGATTTACTGGCGCAGCACAGCTCATCTCCAGTGTATTTAATGACGTACTAGGGATAAGCTTAAGTACTGGTATTCTTTTATTTATCCTTAATATTCCGGTGGCGATCTTGGGCTGGTTTAAAGTAGGAAGAGGATTTACGATTTACAGTGCCATTTCCGTCCTGTTTACAACGATTTTCTTAACCTTTATCCCAGTAATTGAGTTGTCTGAAGATATCATCCTAAATGCAGTATTTGGCGGTGTAATCGGTGGTATAGGTGTCGGGATAACATTAAAACTTGGTGCATCAACTGGTGGTATGGACATTGTAGCAATGGTTCTTTCTCGAATGAAGGATAAGCCGATTGGAACTTATTTCTTAATTTTAAATGCTGTAATCATTGCAATGGCTGGTATCCTTTACAAGCCAGAGAACGCTTTGTATACGATGCTAACATTATACGTGACAACGTATGTGATTGACGCAATTCATACTCGTCACGAAAAGGTAACTGCTATGATTATTACGCACAAAGCTGATGAATTACAGCGTGCGATTCATAATAAAATGGTACGTGGAATTACAATAATTCCAGTAAAAGGTGCTTATTTAAAAGAAGATAAAAATATGATGTATCTTGTTATTACAAGATATGAATTGTATGATTTAGAACGAATTATAGGCGAGGTAGATCCAAACGCCTTCACAAATATTGTTCAAACAACAGGTATTTTCGGTTTCTTTCGAAGAGATAGTGTCTAAGTGGGTTCCGCTTCCGATCGAGGGAGCGGTTTTTTCTATATTAGAAAACTTGGCTTATCGCCAAGGATTCATGGCGAAAGCCTTAGTTGCCCTTTTACTTTCCTACCAGTACAAAAAAGACAGCAAATGTTGGCTGCTGTCAGTCAGTCGGATGGAACTATGTATTTTAGTATCCGTGTTTTTCAAATACTTCTTGTACGCGAGGGGTTAGGTTGTCCCATTCCGCATCAAATTGCTTGTTTACAGTGATAAAATTTTGATACCCAAAAACATTGTCTACACCTTCAAGTTGCATTAAATCATTCAGTATTTCGTGTTCACTTGTATCACCTGGCATTACGGAGATACTATTTGTTCCTTCAAAAATCAATTTATCAGTTGTAAATTTCAATGCGTTCGGATTCGGTGTTGCTTCTGCTCTTACTCCCATCAATAAACCCTCCTAATTCTCTACTTAGGTCTATATTATCAGATGACAACAAATTAGAAAAGCGCAAGTAACTTGAAGGTGAATGATAAAAAGTACCTGGCCTTGTTAAAAGGACCAGGTACCAACGTTAGTGTTAATTTCCGAGTTAATTTCTATATTAAGGAAGAAATCGTACACAACGCAAAATTTATGCGGATTGTGGTGACTAGCTAGTTTGGTTTTTCGATTTAAGTTGCTGTTCTAATTGTTGCAGCTGTTGTTGTTCTTCAGGTGAACAATCAGATTTAGCAGCTTGAATCGCATTGTGTGCTGCTTGTTTTTCTTGTTGGCTCGCAGCACCTTGCATATTAGCTAAGTTTGAGACGGCATTTTTGGCTTGTTGAAAGAGATTATTTCCCACCTAAAACCCTCCTACAGTGTGGTTATCAGCTTCCTCACGTTTTCTTTCTGAATCACTAAATCGTGATCGATAAGGAAAACGTTCGGAATGCTGTTTGACGGAAGTTGCACCTTGCTGAGTAAAACGCTTTGATTTGCTCTTTTTGCTCAACGTAAATCCCCCCAGAGATTTCTTTGATCCTTAGTGTAATCTAAGTGAAAAAAGAAAAGTGAACGCTTGTTGCGCTCACTTATAGTATGGACGGCTATTATATTTATATTGATGGAAAATAACAGAAATACTTTCAAAAAATGTTCGGTGGCCAGTAAAATGAACTCAAACCCACCACTGAATGGAGTTTCACTTTATGACGTTTTTACTTGAAGCTTTAAATATTCCTCAAGAAATAAGCCGATACCGTCTTCCTCGTTCGTGCGGGTTACATGCTTAGCAACTGCTTTCAGCTCATCGATCGCATTACCCATAGCTACTCCAACGTCCGCATATTCAATCATTTCTAAGTCATTATCTTCATCACCAAATGCAATTATTCGCTCAACAGGTATGTCAAAATAATGTGCTACTTTTTGCAATCCAACTGCTTTGTTCATTCCTTTTTTGACAATTTCAATGATGTTCCAGGGAGCTCCCCATTTGCGGTGTTCGATCAATTCAGCATGATAATCATCTAAGTGTGTACGAATTTCTTGAATATGCTCTTCTTTTGGATGGATAAGGATGGACGTTGGATCTTCTTTTAATTCGTTTTTTAAGCTACCAATCGTAAACGGAGAATCGTTGTCGGTTGCTTGAAAAATGCTAATAATGTCTTCGTTGTACTGATCAAGGTAAACTTCGTCTTTTACTTCTGCAAGTATGTTGTGTACATTAAGCTCATAACATGCATCAATAATCTTATGGGCGGTTCGAATAGGTAGTGGATTATGTAATGCGTCCCATTTATCATCAGTTGGGTGATGGATTAATGCACCATTAAAATTAACCATTGGTGTATCTAATCCTAGGCTATGATAATAATTAATACTCGCGCGATGTGGCCTTCCAGTAGCAATTACTACAATATGTCCTGCATCCATAGCTGAGAGGACAGTTTGTTTTGTACGTTCACTAATTTTTTTGTTATCCGTTAATAGCGTTCCATCTAAATCGAGCGCTATTAAATGTCGTTTATTTTCCATAAGCTTCACCTCGTATGACCTTAGTTTATAGGGGACAATCTCCATTGTAAAGCATTTCTTGTTTGTTTAGAAAACTAAAGACCAGGAGCACTGTAGGTAAATTATATTTACAAACAGCCACGTCCAGCTCCAGCGCCCAGCAACTAGCAAACTTCACGCTCCTCCACTGCGATAAGTCAACATCGGCTCGTCCCTCACCGTGTTTCCTATATCTCATTTCGGAGCCCTCCAGTTTGTACGTTGCTAACCGGGCGCTTACGCTTTTGCTCTTTCATGCTTGCAAATTATGCTTTGTCAGGACTATCATTAAATAAATATACTTCCTAAGGAGAAATATTCGATGATCGGGATAAATAATAGAAAATTTAACAAAATTCCAGCATTAGTTATTGTTGATACAAAAAAAGAAAATGAAGCATTACCTGTTGTCCTATATCACCATGGTTTTACGAGTGCAAAAGAACATAACTTACCACTAGCCTTTTTATTAGCGGAAAAGGGATTTCGTGTCGTGCTACCGGATAGTGAATATCATGGTGAACGTGAAATTGAAATTTCGTCTATAAAAAAACAAATATCATTTTGGGACATCGTTATGCAAAATGTAAAAGAAACAAAAGAAATTTACGATGTTTTACAAAAAGAAAATGTAATTGCCGATGATCGTTTTGGTATTGCTGGGACAAGCATGGGTGGAATCACAACTGCAGCTACGTTAACACAATACCCATGGATTAAAGTAGCGGCTGTGTTGATGGGTTCACCTAAAATTACTACCTATGCAAAAACGTTGGTGAATAGTTTTAAACGCATGGGGGATTTGCCTGTTACCGATGAGATGATTCAATATCTTTTTGAATCGCTAAAGCAATATGATTTATCCGAACAAATGGAAAAGCTGAACAATCGTCCGTTATTGTTTTGGCACGGAGAAAATGACTCGGTGGTACCTTTTGACCATTCGTATACGTTTTATGATGAAGCGAGAGAACTTTATCAAAATAAGGATAATATTCAATTTTTGAATCAAGCGAATCAAGGACATAAGGTAAGTCGTTACGCTATTTTAGAAACGGTAAAATGGTTTGATAAGCACTTATAGAGGATGTTCAAAAGGTCCGGTGAAAATGACACATCGAATTTCTTCGTTGGCTTGCTTTTCCGTTCCTTGGAAAAGAAAAACGCTTTTCCTGCGTGCTAGATCGTTTCCTCACGTATTAATAGCATACGTTCCGGTACTCAAAGCTACGCTGCCTCGAACTTCTTGGTCCTTTTTATCCTCCTTTTTGAACACGTATTTAGCAGTTTGACGGGCAGTAATACGCCCTCATTAATTTTGCAAAAGAATTAGGGGAAGATAAGAGAGGGATTTAACTGACCGTAAACGCCCGATACTGTTCAACTATCATTCAGTGGGGAAAAAAGGCACTCCCACTAAATGAAGTTTCACTTTATAGGCAATCAATTTAAATTTTGGCTGAAATATGTTTAAATATAAATAGGAAAAGTGAGGAGGGCTTATATCATGGAAGAAGCATTAAAAGATAATATGATTGGTGCACTTGAGAACGTAATTGATCCAGAACTTGGGATTGATATCGTGAATCTTGGTTTAATATACAACGTGGACTTAGACGATAATGGACTTTGTACCGTTACGATGACACTAACTGCTATGGGGTGCCCACTTGCAGGACACATCGAACAAGACGTACGTCATGCATTGTCTGACATTCCTGAGGTAAAGGAAATCGAAGTTAATATCGTATGGAATCCTCCATGGGGCAAAGATAAAATGTCTCGTTACGCAAAAATCGCACTTGGCATACCAGATTGATCGATTCAATAATTCGCACGTTGATCCGTTAAAATCGTATTATGAAGTAGATTGAACTCGGTTTCGTGTGATTTTGAATGCGTTTTATTGTGATGAAAAGGGTTGGTTCATAGTTATGGATCATCCCTTTTTATTATTTAAAAATAAGGGAATGTATGATATGAAAATCATTCAAGTAGTCGGATACAAAAATTCTGGGAAAACGAGCTTGATTAAGCAGCTTGTTGAACTTTTTTCTAGAAAGAACCTCGTAGTTGGTACATTGAAACATCACGGCCATGGTGGAGATATCGATTTACCCGAAAGCAGGGATAGTACAGACCAGTTTGAATCAGGCGCCTTTATAAGTGGGGTGCAAGGAGAAACAATTACGCAGCTTACACTACATAATCTTCACTTTAATCGACTAATTGACATCTATTCGACGTTACCAATTGATTTGTTGTTAATTGAAGGCTATAAACAAGCAGATTATCCTAAAATTGTCTTGGTAAAAAATAGCGATGATTTATCGCTTTTTGAGGATTTATCTAATATAATTGCAGTAGGAACAACTGGATTTTTAAAAACACAAAAGCACTCATCCTTTGATATTACGAAAAAAGAGAACATAGTTGAATTAGCATACATAATAGAACAATTGAAGGTGTAAGCATGGACAAGCAATATTGGGTTACAGATAAAGTACTAAATGTGAACGATTGTGTGACAAAGGTAACGCGAAACGAAGCTGGAGCAATTAATACGTTCATTGGTACGGTAAGAGAGTTTACAAAAGGAAAACGAACATTATACTTGGAGTATCAAGCATACACATCAATGGCAGAAAAGAAACTTGCACAAATTGGTGATGAAATTGCTTTAAAGTGGGAGAATACAGAAACTGCAATTGCACATCGTGTTGGACCCTTAGAGATTTCAGAAATAGCTGTTGTGATTGCTGTTTCAACTCCACACAGGAATGATGCGTTTGAGGCAAGTAAGTATGCTATTGAACGAATCAAGGAAATTGTTCCAATTTGGAAGAAAGAACATTGGGAAGATGGAACCCTTTGGATTGGTGACCAAAAAGAAAATAAATCGTACAAAGAGAGCCTTCCAAATAAGGAGGATATGCAAAATGATTAACGTATTATTTTTTGCTGAACTTCGCGAAGCAATTGGTCAAGATAAAATCACGATAGAAGCCGATGATATAACGGTCAAGGAACTAAAAGACAGGTATTTAAAGGATTATCCATTGGAGAACCTCGATGGATCCATGGTAGCAGTAAATGAGGAGTACGCTGAAGAAAATAAGCTGCTTAGAAGTGGCGATGTTATTGCCTTTATTCCACCGGTAAGCGGGGGATAATAATGAAAATTTCTAGCTTTCATCGCTAGAAATTTTTTTGTTATCTACTGTTTTTTTCGACATGTGGGAGAAGTAAAACGCATGCATAATTTTGATGATTGGACGGGCAAGCAACTGAACGCTTCCGATTATGAAAAGAATGGTTCCCCCTGTTTGGGTTGATTCGAATAAGAACAAAATACTACCAATTAAAAACTCTAATCCAAGTGTTAAGTCGTTCATCAATGCAAAAAAACGGTACTTTTTGTTGAACGAAATTTCATATGTTCCAATATGAAAATCAATAAATTTATCCTCGTCTTCGATTTTAAACATTATGAAAGCCTCCATTTTTACGTTTACATTTCCTATTCCCTAGCATAGTGTTCTACTAAACAAAGGGCTATCATAATAAATTTTTCTAAGCATTTATCACGCATAAGTAACTAATTGAATAGTCTAGTTGGTGAGGAGGATGAATATGAAAAATAATTATAATCACCAACATATATACGATTTATGCAAAAAACATATGCACTCTTATGTTCTTGCTGAAACGAACGATGGTAATAAAATTGATGGTATTATAACTGGGTTAGATGATGATTATGTATACATTGCTGTTCCAAATGATCAATCAAATCATCACGGATACCGCGAAGAAGATCGACAGTTTGGTTATGGATATCCAGGTTATGGTTATGGACCAGGATACGGTTACTATGGGCGTCCAAGAAGATTTAGCCGGCTAGTACTTCCGCTTGCTGCACTAACCGCATTAAGTATTTTACCATGGTATTAATGAACTCGAATCATACACAAAACCCTTGCCAACTTTTAAAGGCAAGGGTTTGTGTAAGTAAGATTGTTTTCGAGTATATGTTTATGCTTCGCTATCGCCTTTAAGAACACCTTCAGATAAGATGAAGGCCGCTACTGAAAGGATAATAGCTAGTATAAGTGAATGCATCATATTAAATGCACCCCCACCCATACTTGTTAAAATATACGAAAGAACACCGCTTAATAGTAATGACCATATAAATGTCAATAAAAAACGCATGATTAACACCTCATTTTTCTACATTTCCATGTCTAGTTTACCAAATACATGTTGAAATGAAAAGTGGATTTTGAAGAATATTACGTAGAGGATGGTTATTTATGACTATTTGTGTAACAAACTGTTTGCACTGGATAGGGTTCCATCTTGTGAATCGATTATTAGAAGAAGGAAATGCTATCGATGGATTAGCGACAATTGACTCAGAAGGGGAGGAAGAGCGTTTGTTCATGTTTGGCCGAAATAGTTCCTTCACACTTTATAATGATGATAGGGAGTTGAAAGAAAATACGTATACTGAACTTATTTTGTTAGATTATAGTAAAGTACCTTCTGTTTGTGCAGACAAAACATATAATTTAGTAGATGATTTACAAACATCTAATTTTATCAACATAAAATTGCCGCTTTTGTTCGGTGAATGGATGCCGATGGACGAAAAAGGGATATACGAAAGTGGACAATATATTCCATTTGATTCCGACAGATTTCAAAGAGAAGCTATTTATATTGGTGATTTTATTGACTGTTTTATGCAATGGAGAAATGTACCAGAAATGCCAAGATACATTTCATTATCAAAAGAAAAGAAATTACAGAAGGAAGATGAAGCAATTGAAAAGAAATTATTTATCAGGGAAAATAGACCTATAGAAAAGCAGGTCAATAACCTGATTAATCACTATAAAAAAGTGAAAAATAGCAATTTGTAAAGTAAACGTAATAATTAATTTCGTTTACGGTTAATGCTTTAAGCGATACAATAAGTAATAGGATGTAGTGATATTCATGGATTGGGAGTGCAAATGTTGAAGAACTTATTCGTCATATTCCTTATTATTTCAGGCTTTCTATTACTATCAGCATGTAACGACTATCTAGAAACAGGGCAAATTCAAAATGTAGGTATGCTAGTAGAAGGTACTGTAGATGATCAAGCTTGGGGACAAAAGGGCTATGATGGATTGAAAAAAATAGAACAAAGGTTTGACGTGAATGTTTACTACAAAGAGGGTATTAAGACCCAACAAGAAGTAAATGATGCAGTTGATGAATTTGTTAACGACGGTGTAAATCTTATTTTTGGCCATAGTAATACATATGGGAAATATTTTATCAACATCGCTAAATCCTACCCAGATGTGCATTTTGTTTATTTTAATGGAGGCTATCACGCGGAAAATGTTACTAGTTTAAATTTCAACTCACATGCTATGGGCTTTTTCGGCGGAATGGTAGCAGGTAAAATGACTGAAACTAATCAAATCGGTATTATTGCTGCTCATGAATGGCAACCCGAAATAGAAGGTTTTTATGAAGGAGTTAAATATCAGAATCCTGAAGCAGAGGTACACATTGACTACGTAAGAAGCTGGACTGATACCGAAACGGCTTTGGCTATGTATGAAAACATGAAGAAAAATAAAGTTGATGTATTTTATCCAACTGGTGATGTATACAGTATTGATGTCATACAACGTGCGAGTCGAGAAGGCTTGTATGCTATTGGATATGTAACAGATCAGTCTTATATTGATGAAAAAATGGTATTAACGAGCACGGTACAACATGTGGACAAGCTTTATACATTAGCTGCTAAAAAGTTTGACAAGAAAGAACTGGACGGAGATATTCTAGTATTTGATTTTCAGGATGACGTCATATCACTTGGTGAATTCAGCCCACTTGTGCCAGAGGATTATCAAGAAAAAATAAAAGATACAATTGAAGAGTATAAAGATACAGCATTACTACCGAATGAATAGGAACGATGAATCAACTCATTGTTTCTATTTTTTATTTTCTTTAGTAGAAAAGGTGTAACGGACCTCTCATCCTGCAAAATAACCCTATAATTTTATTCAGATTGCAAAACCGCATTAGCACCGATATGGATATCTTTATGCCAATCATTTTAGGATATTCTGCTTGCAAGTAACAATGGAATGCATTAAAATTAGTACCAAGTCATAATATTTGATAATAAATATAATTTTTAAGGGGATGGAAAGATGAATGTTGGCATATTAGGTACAGGTCATTTTGTTCCAACCAATGTCGTTACAAATAAAGATATGGAAAAAAAAGTAGATACAAGCGATGAATGGATTCGTACCCGTACGGGAATAGAAGAACGCCGTATAGCTGATGATGATACAGACACATCTGATATGGCTTTTTTTGCAGCACAACAGGCTTTAGAAGATGCGAATGTAGCCGCAGAGGAAATCGATTTAATCATCGTTGCAACGGTTACTCCAGATACACCGTTTCCTTCTGTAGCAAATCGCTTACAGGATAGGCTCGGAACAAGAACAATCGCTTCAATGGATCTTGGTGCAGCTTGCTCTGGGTTCATGTATGGACTAGTTACAGCTAGTCAATTTATCGAAACAAAAACGTATAAAAAAGCACTTGTAGTTGGTGTTGAAAAGCTTTCAAAAATTACCGATTGGGAAGATCGAAATACGTGTGTGTTATTCGGTGATGGTGCGGGTGCCGTTGTTGTCGGAGAAGTATCGGAAGGAAAAGGTATTTTATCGTTTGAATTAGGGTCAGACGGTTCAGGTGGTAAACATTTATATGAAGATAAAGATAAACACCTAATCATGAACGGTCGAGAAGTATTTAAATTCGCGGTTAGACAGATGCCCGAGTCATCGGTAAATGTGATAGAAAAAATTGGCTATAATAAAGAGGATGTTGACTACCTCATTCCGCATCAAGCGAATATTCGAATTATGAATGCTGCGCGCGAACGGTTGGGTATTTCAGAAGATAAGATGGCAACATCAATTAAAAAATACGGCAACACCTCATCTGCGTCGATACCAATTGCACTATCAGAAGAAGTGAAAAATGGTAAAATCAAAGAAAATGATTTAATCGTTATGGTAGGTTTTGGTGGTGGCTTGACGTGGGGCTCTGTAGCTTTACGTTGGGGAAGATAGACGAATAAAACGATTTAGTATATATAGGAGGAAAATGCAATGGAAGCAAGAAGAGTTGTTATAACTGGATTAGGAGCAGTGAGTCCAGTAGGAAATGATGTTTCTAGTATGTGGGATAGTATCGTTTCTGGAAAGTCAGGAATTGATACAGTTACTCGAGTAAACAAGGATGAGTTCCCAGCAACTGTTGCTGCGGAATTAAAAGATTTTGATCCAACTGCTTTTATGGATAAAAAAGATGCACGTAAAATGGATCGTTTCACACAATATGCAGTAGCAGCATCAAAAATGGCTGTTGAGGATGCGAAGCTTGAGATAAATGATTCTAATGCAAATCGTGTAGGCGTTTGGATTGGATCAGGAATTGGTGGAATGGATACGTATGAAGAGCAGCATAACAAGTTTTTGGAGCGTGGTTACAAGCGAGTAAGTCCATTCTTTGTACCGATGTTAATTCCGGACATGGCAGCTGGCCAGGTTTCTATTCAGTTAGGCGCAAAAGGGATAAATTCCTGCTCCGTTACTGCTTGTGCATCCGGTGCAAACTCAATTGGTGATGCATTTAAGGTAATCCAACGTGGGGATGCTGATTATATGGTTACAGGTGGAGCAGAGGCACCAATTACAAATATGGCATTTGCTGGGTTTAGTTCAATGAAGGCATTATCACCGAACCAAGATCCAAAAACAGCTAGCCGTCCATTTGATAAAAATCGCGATGGATTTGTCATGGGTGAAGGAGCAGGAATTCTTATTCTTGAATCGTTAGAGTCTGCTCTCGAACGAGGTGCTCATATTTATGGGGAAATCGTTGGTTATGGCTCTACAGGTGACGCTTATCATATTACTGCTCCAGCACAAGGTGGCGAAGGAGCAGCACGTGCGATGCAACAAGCAATAATTGATGCTGACATTGACGTAACAACTGTAGATTATATTAACGCACACGGTACAAGTACCGATTTGAATGACAAATTTGAAACAATGGCAATTAAAGATGTTTTTGGTGACCATGCTTATAAATTAGCAGTATCTTCAACAAAATCGATGACAGGTCATCTTTTAGGTGCAGCGGGTGGAATAGAATCCGTTATTGCAGTCAAATCATTGACTGACAACATTATCCCGCCAACAATAAACTATGAAACACCTGATGAAGAATGTGATTTAGACTACGTTCCAAATGAGGCAAGAAAACAAGACGTGAATGTGGTAATGAGCAACTCACTAGGGTTTGGTGGTCACAATGTTGCACTAATCTTTAAAAAATACGACAAGTAATTATAGGATATAAAAACGATATTCAGGCAACTTGCCTGAATATCGTTTTTTTTAGATCTTGAAAGGCGAGTTAATTTAGGGTAAGCGGACACCAAAGCCCTTATTTGTGGAAAAACAGACCAAATGCGACTGTCCGCGGACACAGGATTTCTTATACAGTCAAAAAATAGTAAATTCATCGTGTTTCCACTTAAATAAGGTATCCTGTGTCCGGCTAACCCATAAAACATGTCTGAAAAGCAAAAATAAGGTATTCTGTGTCCATTACCGAGCAGTTTCTTCCCGCAGGAAAGACTTCATCACAATTTATGCTTAATTGAATATAGCGACAACTAGGGTTTATGCTGGTTTGTGTCATTCTATTGATTCTAATAGAAAGAAGTAAGTATTATTCATTTTTGTTACCAGCCTAGCATATAGTATAAAAAATTGGACAAGTGTAGGTGGGGGATATGTTCATGGTTTTTTTATTTTTACTAGGTTTTGGACTAGCTGTTGCGGGTGGGGTTGTCCTAATTACATATTTAAACTTTATTCCTGCAGGACTCGCATGGATTGATTTTTTTAGCTATATTGTTACTAGACCTGAATGCTACTTTCTTCCAATAGGATTTATTTTCATGGCAATTGCTTTACATCACTACCCTTACAAATAGGAAAAATGTAGGTTATATTCGAATATTTTTCCAGTATCCTGGTCATAATGTATTTTAAAAGGTGGCATACAAAGTGAGGGTTTTCAATGTTATATTTACATGATGTTTGGGTTAACTGGTTTGAAGGTGAAGAAAATGGCTACAGTGTTTGCTACTTCCATGAATGGCGGAAAGAAGATGGCATCGAGTTGCTTGATCAGGTTCCATTACTATACATAGAGAAGGACCTTTACCGCTATATTGAAAATAATATGCACGATCTACCAAAGGCATTATTGGATATTATTTGTAAGCGTGCATATATTCGAAAAGGTCAGGAACGCATAGTCTTAGATTATGCTTGTGTAGTAACAGATGGAAGCGATATTATCGCCTTCGATACGGTAGGTTATCAAATTCCAATTAGAAAAAGTAGATTAATTCCAAGGCAAGAGCAACAGGTATATGATATGATAGCAGGCAACAAACCACAGAAATTTAAACTCGATGAAAAAATGAGAGAAAAAGAATACCATATTTTATCGATGGAGCCGGAATTGATTTATGGATTGACCCGAAGAGAACGACAACTAAAGCAATTATTAATGATGGCATTAGATCAATTACGAACCACGAATAACCATGACGAGTTACGTTATTGGCTAACGGAATGGAATCCAAAGAAATACCCGTCTATTCGCTTTATGGATCCTGATAAAATTTGGCAAGCACTATATGATGGAGCAAAACAAGGCTGGAGTAATGAGCATGAAAATCTATGTAGAAAATTAATTAAAGGACAACCATTCTTGGAGCGGCTTTGGGAACTTGAACAGGTACCAGAGGGTAGAACATCAAAACAAAATTGACTGATAAAAAAAAGCTAGATACTAGGGTTTAACGAACATGACCCTATTATCTAGCTTTTTTATTTATTTTTTTCTTACTCGACCAAGTCCAACTGCTTTTTTCGCCTTAGCTAGATTTTTATTCGCAACAATGGAAGCGCGGTTTGCACCATCGTCTAGAATCTCATCTAAAGCTTCTGAATTAATTAATTCATTGTAACGCTCTTGGATAGGGGACAATACGTTGATAACTGCTTCAGCTACAGCTGCTTTGAAATCTCCGTATCCTTTGCCTGTGAAATCTGCTTCAATATCTTTGATGGATTTATTGGAGCAACTTGCAAGGATTGTCATTAAGTTCGAGATCCCAGGCTTATTTTCTTTATCAAACTTTACTATACCTTCCGAATCGGTAACTGCACTTTTGATTTTTTTCTCAATCTTTTTTGGTTCATCAAGCATTGAAATAAACGATTTTTCATTCTCATCTGATTTACTCATTTTTTTCGTTGGATCCTGTAATGACATGATACGTGCCCCGACTTCTGGCATGCTTATGTCAGGAATGGTGAAAATATCATTAAATCGGTTGTTAAATCGCTGGGCTAAATCACGAGTTAGCTCAAGATGTTGTTTTTGATCATCACCAACAGGCACAATATCTGTATTGTATAGTAAAATATCGGCTGCCATTAATGGTGGATAGGTAAGCAATGCTGCAGAAACAGCTTCTTTTCCTTTTGACTTATCTTTGAATTGTGTCATTCGCTCAAGCTCTCCAGTGTAGCTAATGGTCTGCAAAATCCAACCTAACTGAGTATGTGCAGAGACTTCCGATTGAATGAACAACGTCGCTTTTTCGTGATCAATTCCAGCAGCAAGGTATAAGGCTGCAAGCGATCGTGTATTTTGACGAAGCTTTAATCGATCTTGTGGAACGGTAATAGCGTGTTCATCAACAATACAGAAATAACAATTGTGTTCATGTTGCAAATCGACAAAATGCTTCATAGCTCCAATATAGTTGCCAATTGTCAGTGTTCCACTTGGTTGAATACCAGAAAAAATTGTCTTTTCCATTTCTTTTTCCTCCATTGATTTGTAATACGAGGAATTTTGGGTATTAAAAAAAGCCCATTAATCCCTCAGCAAGGGACGAATGAACCGCGGTGCCACCCTAATTATTCTGCTATTTGCAGAATCACTTTAATAATAATTTTAGCTCCAAAGTCCAATTCCAATTCACCTTGATACTTGTTTTCACCAACCACAAGTTCTCTTATAATCAGAGGGTAATTGTACTACGCCTTTTTCATAGCTAATAATATTGACTTTTTAATATTATA
Source organism: Virgibacillus sp. GM2-2 (assembly GCF_055329585.1). Taxonomy (NCBI): domain Bacteria; kingdom Bacillati; phylum Bacillota; class Bacilli; order Caryophanales; family Bacillaceae; genus Virgibacillus; species Virgibacillus sp. GM2-2. The sequence continues at coordinate 62,984 of NZ_JBUZWC010000019.1, forward strand.
TATAGTCTTATCGCGAAATGCAAGAGTGGGATTTAGTACTTATAGGAGTGAAGATATTTTGAGACTGATATTACGTAAAGTAAGTTTTCCATCGATTGTATGAAGTGCTTTTCAGAGCAGAAGAACGAAAGAAATCCGGTTCATCAGGGGTATGAAACGCTTTTCAGAGCAGAAGAACGAAAGAAATCCGGTTCAACAG
>NZ_JBUZWC010000020.1:0-57925 GCF_055329585.1 Virgibacillus sp. GM2-2
AAGATTATCGCATGAATGACCTAGCATTAATATGTGGGGAGTATTTGACGCTTACCGACTTTTAATAAATGAAATTGGGTTAAAAAAGTTATAACTCTACCTCGATTTTCAATGGAGGTAAACCGCCTAGTATTGAATGGGCACTGCTCAGTAGCGGACACAGAAGACCTTATTTTTACTTTTCGAACGTGTTTTAGAGGTTGAAAGGACACAGGATGCCTTATTCAGTATAAAAAGTGTAATTTCACCTTGTTTTTGTCTTAATAAGGTACCCTGTGACCGCGAGCAGTCCCATTTACCTCTATTTTGCATAAATAAAGTATCCTGTGTCCGCTTAGCTCAATTTCCCTGCGCTTTTTTGGAAGTTGGAGTGTTCCGCAGCGGTAATCATAACTTTAAACGATAGTATCAAAAAATAGCATACCAAATGATAAATGGTATGCTATCCCTAATCCCGTTCCAAATATTATTTGGAAGCTTTCCGTTTTTGAGCTAAGTAATATCCCAGTGTAAGAGCACCATATAACCCTTCAAGGTTGTGGCGATCAATGAAATTTTTTCCTTCTTCTGTATTTCCTTTCATTGATACGGAAACATCGACTAGCTTAGATGACAGCTTTTCAGTTGAACGACCAACATCACCAACAATATGAAATAACGGGCTCAATTCATTCATTTGCTTGTTCACACTTGCTATAGCTTCTGTACTAGCTTGTAACGTACTTTTTGTTTGATCAACGACAACATTAATATTATGAGGTAAATCATCTGTCGTACGTTGAATACTAAAGAGTACATTTCCAAGATTATTAAGAGGCTTTATTAAGACTATTACTAGCCCAACAAATGCAATACCAATGACTAGCACTCCAATTCCTAACCAATCCATACTTCTTACCTCCTCCTAGATGCTATTTGTTAACTTCTGTTTGTACGTCCTGTTTGATTTTCTTCAACTTGGACGATTGTTTTTGTCCTTCATTAAAAAGCTTCGATCCTTTTGTTAGTTCTTTACGCTTTCTGAACCAATAATAACCGAGTGCAAAAGAACCATAAACACTACTTAAATAATTGCGTTTTCCTGTAGAACGTCTATCATCTGATTTATTTCTAACTGATGCGCTGACATCCACTAACGAAGATGAAAGTTTCCTTGATGATTCTCCAATATCACCAACAATGTAAAATAGTGGGCTTAAGCCACGTAACTTTTCATTTACATCTGCAAGTGTTTCATTACTATGTCGTATTAATGTGCTTGTTTCTTTTAGCACTTCATCAATTTGGTGAGGAAGCTGTGTAACTGTTTTGTCAACACCTTCAAGCACGGATGCCAAATTATTAAGTGCCTTTGCAATAAATAATGCTAAAATTAAAAATGCTAAGCCAATAAGTAGTACACCTAATCCAGTCAGACTCATACTTCTCCCTCATTTCTCTCATTACTTTTCCATTTAGAAAACAATCGAAAGGCGACCTCACTCCACTGAACACTATGTGCAACTGAACGCACATCACGCAAAGTACGATCAGACGAAAGCTTTTTTGTTTGTCGATCAGCAGCACGATTAAGATTCTCCACTGACGTTCCAACATTTTCTAAGGTTTCGAATAAGCCATCTGTCGCTCGAAGCTTATTTTCCACATCATCAATTGTTTTGTCTGTTTCTTTTATTGTGTTTTCTAATTCGGATGTTATGTAGTGTAACTTTGTTTCTACTTCACCCAGCGTGATACCAAGCGATTTTTGTACATTCGTAAGCCTGAGTAAAACTTTGGCAATATAGATTGTAACAATCGCAAATGCTATTGCACAAAGAAACACACCTATATATACAAATTCCATATGTCATAGCCTCCTTGTAACAGACTTATTCCACTTTTAATGATAACCTAAACGAATTACTTTATCTCGCCAAAACTCCTATAACCAGATACTTTCCCCAATCCTTGTATGTGAAATGAATTGCATCGTTCCAATTGATTTTGCTTTCCTTTAAAGGAGTAACAAACGTAGCACCAGTCCGAAACTCCTCTTCTGGGTCTTCGGCTATCCATTCCCCTACTTTAGCACCTTTTGTGATTTGTTGCATACTTGCCATTTCCATGCCAGTTTCAATCTTTTGTTGATAAAGCGTTCCGTCGTTTCTCATTTTCCAAATTGTATTACTATAAATAGTATCCTCAAATAAAGCAGTTGCATTCTCTGCTTTTTTTGTAGTGATAGACAAATTTGCATGATATCCTGGCAATAAACCTTCTAAGTCAGCATCTTCTGCAAAGGCAACACTAAACGGATACTCACTCTTGTTATGCAAATCAATATTCTCCGGTAATTCACTAACAGTCGCAATAGAGCCCTTTAGCATCACATTATTTTCATTTACCGCTATTTCAACTGGCATTTCTTGTTGAATAATCGTGCGTTCCTTCTCTGTTAATTCCCCTTCAATATGCAACCCTTGCGCTGCAATTGTAATTATTGGATCTTGTAACGATTCAGATACTAGTGTTACTTTTCCATTATAAGGACTTTCCACAGTAATAGTATCACCGCTTGAATCTAGCTCTGTTAGCTGTGATTCAATACTTGCAAGCTTTGCTTCCGCCCGGCCTAATTCTTTTTCCTTTTCAATCAAGTATTGCTCTTTCATATATTCTGATTCAATAGAAGGAAGTGTCGTTACAATTTCGTTGCCTTCCTCATCTTCACCCGTTTGTATTTGAACAGTTGGAATTCGGTATGATGAAATCTCTGCAATCGCATCCTCAATTGCCGCTATTTCTCCCTCTAGTTGGTCCGCCTGACTCGTTAAATATTCTTTTGTTTCATAATAATCGTGTACTCGATATGTATATAACTGATCACCTTGATTAACCTGCGTACCTTTTTCGACCAAAAACTCCTGGAAGCTACCTAGGCTTTTATCGAAATAGACATTGTTTTTATTAATTGCTGTTAGTACACCAGACTTCTCCATCTTATTATATAGATTAGCTTGAAAAACTTCTGACCATTCGTTTACATATGATTTCCTTTCAACTGTGCCGTTATCATCCAAGTAAACTAATAAGCCGTTAATTGCGGTAAACAAAATGATGCAAGCTATCATAATTTTTCTACGCTTCATTCAAACCACCTACTTATCATAAAGCTATCGAAGTATGTTAAAAACGCGACAATAAACCAGTAAAAAATATGTAGTGATAGGACATTAATCCATATCCAATGCCGCTTCAAGTTAGATAGAAAACTGATATACCGTACCTGAAACCAAATAACCCAAATCTGCACGAGCGATATAGCTCCGAAAAAATATACCGGCCAATCCGCTTCCGTCAAATACGAAACAATGATCCCGAATGAAAGTGGTGAAACATACCAATCCAAGCCGAAGTTAATATACACCGGTATCCAAATCACACGCTCTATCAGCATGACAAATAATACTACCTGTTGCATGATTAACAGCTTTTGATAAGGTATTTCTGCTACTAAACGAAAAATAAGTGCAGGCACAAATAAAAGGAACGCAGTCAATAATATGGCATATGCTATCCTTCCTACAACAAACCATAATTTGCTTTGTTCATACGTTAATTCACTTAATGAAGGTGCACCAGATGAGATCATGTCGGTGCCCATGCCTAGCGATGCCATCCATGCATATATAATCATGCTTAATAAAACAAGTAATCCTGTAACTTTCCATACGTTATATACCTTTTCCGCTTCTTTGATTCGATACAAACTATCATCAATCGGAAAGAAAAATTTAATTAAATTAAAATGATATGTCATACAGCACATTCCTTTGCTATAATTCTATGAAATGGTTTTCTATTCCAATTTAATCTTAACGCAATGTTCGATAATATTCTATCTTTTTTTAAAAATTGAACTAGGAAAAATCAGAAGATAAGTTTATATATTCGTATCGATACATAAAAAATACCCTCTCTCCACAAAGGAGAAAGGGTATTTGATAGAAAAGCTTAACGCTTTGAGAACTGTGGTGCACGACGTGCGCCTTTAAGACCATACTTCTTACGCTCTTTCATGCGAGCGTCACGAGTTAGGTAACCTTCACGTTTAAGAGAAGCGCGGTATTCTGGATCAGCTTCTAGTAGTGCGCGAGAGATACCATGACGGATAGCACCAGCTTGGCCAGTGAATCCTCCACCATGAACGTTAACTAAAACGTCGTATGTGCCTTCCGTTTCTGTAGCAGAAAGCGGTTGGTTCATGATTAATAGTTGTGTCTCATATGGAAAATAGTCAGCAGCGTTACGGCCGTTGATGACAACTTTACCGTTACCTGGAACTAGACGTACACGTGCAGTTGATTTTTTACGACGACCTGTGCCGTAGTATTGTACTTGTGCCACTTGGTTGACCTCCTTTTAATTATCCGCGAAGTTCGTAAACTTCTGGTTTTTGTGCTTGGTTGTTATGCTCTGAACCTTTATATACGTGCAATTTTTTACTCATTTTACGTCCTAGTGATCCTTTTGGAAGCATGCCTTTAATTGCAAGCTCAAGCATTTGCTCAGGATATTTCGTACGCATTTCGTTAGCATTACGTGCTTTCAATCCACCTGGGTGGTTTGAGTGACGATAATACATTTTATCGTTAAGTTTATTTCCAGTAAGCTCGATTTTTTCAGCGTTAATAATAATTACGTTATCACCAGTGTCTGCATGTGGTGTATACGTTGGTTTATGTTTACCACGTAGCAAAGTCGCAACTTCACTTGCTAGACGACCTAGACGTTGTCCTTCAGCATCTACAACAAGCCATTTGCGTTCAATGTTACTTTCGTTAGCCATGAACGTTGTACGCATGATAGTTTCCCTCCTAATTTACATCAATCAATTTCGTTTATTTCATCATAATTAGTTTTCCGGGGCTAATCATGGTTTTGAAATAAAATGCCATATATCATCATATACTACTTGATAGCCCTATGTCAAGGAGTTACAAGCTTTTTTCCTCATATTTTACATTCCACAAATATAATCCTTGGGGTGGAACCGTTTCCCCTAATAGCCTACGATCTTTCTTTTCTAATAGATCAATCATATCATCGTGTCGACGCCTACCTTGCCCAACATCTAGCATTGCCCCGACGATAATTCGAACCATATTATATAAAAAACCGCTTCCTCGAAAAATAAATTCAATTTCATTTCCATTACTTACACAGCTTACTTGATAAAGTGTCCTAACTTTACTCCCTTTAGTAGTTGCTTTTGCAGAGGAAAACGTTGTGAAGTCGTGTTCTCCCTCTAAATGCTCGCAAGCTTTTTTCATTGCTTCGACATCAAGTTGATAAGGAAATTGGTAAGCGTAGTTCTGTTTAAAAACATCTCGCTCTTTTTCATTCCATATATAATAGCGATACTCTTTTTCGACTACATCATATCTAGCATGAAAAGTAGCTTGCATTTTCTCTACCTTTTTAACATATAAGTCATCAGGTAATAACGTGTTAAGTGCACGTTTCCAATTATCCTGTGGGATGCTTAACGATGAATCGAAATGAATCGTTTGCCCTTTCGCATGGACACCTGTGTCGGTACGCCCAGATGCTTGAATGCGAATATGCTCCCCTTTATGAATCTTCGTTAATGCTTTTTCTAGTTCACCGTGAACCGTTCGTTTTTTTGGCTGGATTTGAAATCCTGAAAAGTTAGTACCATCGTAGCTAATTACACATTTAATTCGTTCCACTTCATCCAGCCACCTTGCTTAATAATTTCTAAATAACAATAAAACTATTACAACACAAATAAATAAAATATAGATAGCGATATCTCGTTTCTCTATCTTCAATTCACGTAGTTTTGTTCGACCTTCCCCACCTTGATATCCACGTGCTTCCATCGCCATTGCTAGTTCCTCTGCACGCTTAAATGCACTGACAAATAATGGGACAAGCAATGGCACTACAGCCTTAATGCGCTCCTTCATTTTACCTGTACGAAAGTCTACTCCACGGGAAGCCTGTGCCCGGGAAATTTTCTCCGTTTCTTGCATTAACGTAGGAATAAACCGTAATGAAATCGACATCATTAATGCCAGTTCATGTACCGGAAACTTTATTTTTTTGAGTGGATGTAAAAGATCCTCAATTGCATCCGTAATTTCGATCGGTGTGGTAGTTAGCGTCAACAATGATGTTACGAGAATTAAAAGGAAAAACCGCATCGAAATTTTGATACCTTGAATTAATGCACCTGAATAAATATTAAATGAAAAAATTTCAACTAACACTGTTCCCTCTTTTGTAACGAAAAGGTGAAGGAAAAAGGTAAAAATAATTAAAAACCATACTGGGGTTAACCCTTTTAAAATAAAACGAATGGGAATTCTAGTAGTAAACGTGCAGGCAAGTGCAAAGACAGTTAAAATGCCGTAGCTTACAAAGTTGTTTGCCAAGAATACAATGAAAACAAAAAAGAAAATGACGGTTATCTTTGTTCTCGGATCCAATTTGTGAACAAGTGATTGTCCTGGCACATATTGACCAATTATCAATGCATTATTCAACGGATTCAGCCTCCTTTAGTGCTTGCTGAATCGCTTCTGCAATTTCTTTTGTTGTCTGTCTATGAAACGGTATTTTTCTATCAAACTTTTTTTCAAATGAAGTTAGAAATTGAACCGCTTCTGGGATATCAAGTTGTACTTTATTCAACGCTTCTTGTTGAATAAAAACTTCTTCCGGCTTACCTTCCATGTATTTGTTCCCTTTGTTTAAAATGATGACATGATCAGCATATTTAACAGCGTCCTCCATGCTATGTGTAACCAGAATGGTCGTTAACTTCTGTTCATGATGAAGCGTATGAAACATTTCCATGATTTCTTTTTGACCACGAGGATCGAGTCCTGCGGTTGGTTCATCCAATACAAGTACCTCGGGTTGAATCGCTAATACACCTGCAATAGCTACCCGTCGCATTTGTCCACCACTAAGGTCAAATGGGGAACGTGATAGCAATTCTTCATTTAATCCTACAGCAGGAGTGATTTGTTTGATACGTTTCTTAATTTCATCTTTCGATACATTAAAATTTTCAGGGCCAAATGCAATATCTTTTTCCACTGTTTCTTCAAACAATTGGTGTTCTGGATACTGAAATACGACTCCAACCTTGCTCCGTAATTCCTTTAAGTTCTTTGGCTTCTCTTCATTTGTTAAACGAAAATTACCAATCGTTACTTCTCCTTCACTAGGCATCACGAGACCGTTTAAATGCTGAATTAAGGTAGATTTGCCTGAACCAGTATGTCCTATAATAGCAACAAAAGAGCCAGATGGTATTTGAAATGACAAATCTTCAATCGCTTTATGGGCAAATGGTGTATTCTGTTGATATATATAGCTTACGTTCTTGAATGTAATGTCCATAAGTCCTCCAACAATTCCTCATGATTTAAGGCCTCATCCGTGATAGGAACACCAAGCTGCTTTAACTCGTCTACTAAAATAGCCACAAAAGGAACATCAAGTCCAATTTCACGAAGCTCTTGTTTCTTAGCAAAAATATCACGCGGATTAGCCTCGTCCCAAATTTCCCCCTCATTCATGACGATTACCCTTTCTGCTTGTACAACCTCCTGCAAATCATGAGTAATCGTAATCAATGAAAGCTGATGCTCTTTTTGCACACTTGATACTGTATTCATGATTTCTTTCCGACCTTTTGGATCTAACATCGCTGTTGCTTCATCCAAAATAAGAACTTCCGGTGAAATTGCCAATACACTTGCAATCGCAACACGTTGTTTTTGTCCGCCAGATAATCGGTGTGGCTCTGTCATTCTATAATCTTGCATCCCCACAGCATTTAAATTTGTATCAATACGCTTAATCATTTCTTCTCGCGGAATTCCACGGTTTTCCATTCCAAATGCAACATCATCCTGAACAGTTGTACCTACGAACTGGTTATCCGGATTTTGAAATACCATTCCAACATCTTTACGGACTTCCCAAATCGATTCCTCTGTTATCTTTACTCCATTTATGAGGATCTCGCCTTCCTGTGGAAAGAGTAAACCGTTCAATAATTTAGCAATTGTTGATTTTCCTGACCCGTTGTGTCCAATAATGGCTATCCATTCATTTTTGAAAATATGAAAACTACAATTTTTAAGCACCCAAGGCTCTTCTTCTCCATATCGGAACGATACATTTCTAAACTCTATTAACTTTTCTCGCATTGGTGTTACCTCCTCTAGCTCAGCTCATCGCCTGGGTTTTTTCTCGTGTTATTTCTAATTAAGCATCCAACCGGTGACATTTGCACGCATCTAACGGACACACGATTCCTTATTTGTATAATAATGCCCTATTTTATTCAGTATGCGGACTCAGGATCCCTTATTTAACAAAAAAGCAGTGTTTTCCTGTACTTTTTCGCAAATAGCGTACCCTGTGTCCGTTAAGCACTGTATTTTCATTAATTTAACTTAAATAAGGTACTCTGTGTCCGCCCACGCCGCTAAACAGTCGCCTTCGCTTTTCTTTGTCTAGCTCCGTGGGCTAGCGGCTCGAGACGTAAGCAATTGACACTCCGAGCACAAACCCAGTGCTCTACGGTCTCTTGCTTACGCTTGTCGCCGCTGGGCGAGCCCACTTCGCTTTTCTTACTACAAAAAAAGGGCTTGGCTTCACCTCGTGGAAGAGATTCAGTCCTGCCCTTAATGCGCAAAAGCTTCATTATACTAGTTCGATAATTGCCATCTTTGCTCCGTCACCTTGACGAGCTCCAAGCTTAAGAACACGTGTATATCCACCTTGTCGTTCTTCGTAACGTTCTGCAATTTCACCGAATAGCTTTTGAATAACGTTTTCGTTTTCATTAGCTTCTTGGTTGTATAAGAATGATGCGGCTTGACGACGCGCATGTAAATCACCGCGCTTGCCTAGTGTAATCATTTTATCCGTAACAGATTTTAATTCTTTCGCTTTTGCTTCAGTAGTTTCAATGCGTTCATGAATGATTAAGTCTGACGCAAGATTGCGAAGTAATGCCATACGAGTATCTGTAGTACGTCCTAGTTTTCTAGCCATGGACTATCCCTCCCTTTTTGAAAGTCTAAAGGTGTCTATCGTTATCAGTCGTCATTACGTAATCCTAAGCCAAGATCCTCAAGTTTTACTTTTACTTCAACAAGTGATTTACGGCCTAAGTTACGCACTTTCATCATATCTTCTTCTGATTTATTTGAAAGCTCTTGAACTGTATTAATACCAGCACGTTTCAAACAATTATAGGATCTAACCGATAGATCAAGCTCTTCAATTGTCATTTCCATTACTTTTTCTTTTTGATCTTCTTCTTTTTCAACCATTATTTCAGCATTTTGAGCTTCGTCAGTTAACCCTACAAAAATATTAAGGTGCTCGGTAAATATTTTTGCGCCTAATGAAACAGCTTCTTCAGGACGAATGCTTCCATCGGTCCATACATCTAATGTTAACTTATCGAAGTTCGCGATCTGTCCGACACGAGTATTTTCAACTTGGTATGTTACGCGTGAAACTGGTGTAAAGATTGAGTCAACTGGGATAACACCGATTGGTTGATCGTCATGGTTATTTCCTTCTGCAGGACGATAACCGCGACCACGCTCCGCAGTTATTTTCATATGCAAGCTTCCATTGTTGTTAATTGTAGCAATAGGAAGTTCTGGATTTAATACTTCAACATCACTATCATACGTTAGATCTGCAGCCGTAACTTTTCCTTCTCCCTGCACATCAATCTCTAGAGTTTTTTCTTCATCAGAGTAGATTTTAAGAGCAAGCTTCTTCAAATTCAATATGATTGTTGTAACATCTTCTACGACTCCATCAATCGTTGAAAATTCATGCTGTGCTCCATCGATTTGAACTGCCGTTACAGCAGCGCCCGGAAGTGAGGATAATAGGATACGACGCAAGGAGTTTCCTAGAGTAGTACCATATCCACGTTCAAGCGGTTCGACGACGAATTTACCAAAATTGGCATCATCGCTGATCTCTACTGTTTCTATTTTTGGTTTTTCAATTTCGATCATTCAACAAAACCCTCCTCTAAAACGTCGAAACCCCGGCTAGACAAAACGGTCTAACCGAAATTCCCCAAATAGGCAGTTGGCGTTTCTGCACTATTGTATTTCTTTCGTATTGTCTGTCGTTCATCGATGCTTTCTGTTTAGGATGGTGTAAAAAGGACGTTCCTTCCTACCCTCCATACTTTTAGCTATCATAACCCATTATAGACAGGGTGACAAATTATATACGGTACAATTACACACGACGACGTTTTGGTGGGCGACAACCATTGTGAGGAACTGGTGTTACGTCACGAATAGCTGTTACTTCTAGGCCTACTGCTTGAAGGGAACGGATAGCTGCTTCACGACCAGCTCCAGGGCCCTTAACAGTTACTTCTAGTGTTTTCATTCCATTATCCATAGCAGCGTTAGCTGCTGTTTCAGCTGCCATTTGTGCTGCGAAAGGTGTTGATTTACGAGAACCTTTGAAGCCAAGTGATCCAGCTGAGCTCCAGCTAACAGCGTTACCTTGCACATCCGTAATTGTAACGATTGTGTTGTTAAACGTAGAACGGATATGTGCAATACCAGTATCAATATTCTTTTTCACACGACGCTTACGTGTATTAGTTTTACGAACCATTGATTAGCTTACCTCCTTCACGTTACTTTTTCTTGTTAGCCATTGTACGACGTGGGCCTTTACGAGTACGTGAGTTGTTTTTTGTTTTTTGACCACGAACTGGTAATCCACGGCGATGACGGATACCTCTATATGATCCAATCTCGATCAAACGCTTGATGTTAAGGGATACTTCACGACGAAGGTCACCTTCAACAGTATGAGCTTCAAGTGCTTTACGAATGTTACCTAGTTCATCTTCTGTTAAATCGCGCACACGAGTGTCTTCAGAAACGCCTGCTTCTTTAAGGACTTTCTGTGCAGTATTCTTTCCAATACCATAAATATATGTTAATGAAATAACTACACGTTTATCACGTGGAATATCAATACCTGCAATACGTGCCATAAATTTCTTGCACCTCCTTGATAATTAGCCTTGTTTTTGCTTGTGTTTTGGATTTTCGCAAATCACCATTACTTTGCCTTTACGCTTAATAACTTTACACTTTTCGCAAATTGGTTTTACAGATGGTCTTACTTTCATCTTCTTTACCTCCTTTAATATCGGAGCTCTCTCGGTTATTTATAACGGTACGTAATCCGTCCTCTAGTTAAATCATACGGTGAGAGTTCAACTGTCACTTTGTCACCAGGTAAAATACGGATGAAGTGCATACGAATTTTACCTGAAACATGTGCTAAAACCGTATGACCGTTTTCAAGCTCAACTTTAAACATTGCATTGGGCAATGTATCCGTTACTGTACCTTCAACTTCAATTACATCGTCTTTCGCCATCGTGTTGGTCTCCCTTCTTCAAATCAGTCACAACTTCATTGACAAATTTAGCTATGGCAAATCTTAACTTACCATTTGTGACACGACCAGTTTCTAGAAGGCTATTTTGAACTTCAGGGGAAATGTAATCCATCAATTCGATATGATGGATATTCTTTTTCTTTGGTCGATCATACTTACGTTTTTCCCCATCTGCTAGCATGACATACCCGTCGTCTATCATATTAATTACAACCGCGTATTGTCCTTCTTCACGGCCTTGCATAATACGAACAATTTGACCTATTCGCGGAATCGAATCAGCTTCGCTCAACAACGATCACCTTCACTTAGGCTATAGTTTTAATGCTACCTTTTAAAAGGATTTATTTTAAGTTACTAGCAACATCCTGTGTCACTTTTATTACAATACTCGTTTTCGATCAATCACGACTTCTATTATACCTTTTAACAAATAGAAATGCATCCATCCTGTTATTATACAGTTTTCATGCTTATTTTTCTAATTTCGTTTGAATATCTTGAAAAACAACATTAATTTCCTTTGATCCATCAATGGTTACAAGATATCCTTTTTCATTGTAAAAGTCTAGCAGTGGCTTCGTTTGTTTGACATTTACATCCAAACGAGTTTTCACTGTTTCAGGTGTGTCGTCTTTACGTTGGATTAGCTCTGTACCATCTTTGTCACATATACCTTCTTCTTTCGGAGGGTTATACATAACATGGTACGTAGAACCACATGTCGGACAAACTCTACGACCAGTCAGACGCTTTATTAGTTGTTCTTTAGGAACGTCTACATGTAGTACATAGTCAATGTCTTCATCCATGTTGGAAAGAAGCGCTTGTAAAGCTTCTGCTTGCGCAATTGTACGTGGAAATCCATCTAGTAGAAATCCATTTTTACAATCATCTTTACGTAAACGCTCTTCAACAATTCCAATCGTAACTTTATCAGGAACAAGATCCCCTTGATCCATGAATTCTTTTGCTTTCTTTCCAAGGTCAGTTCCTTCTTTTATTGCTAAACGGAACATATCTCCTGTTGAGATATGAGGGATGTTATATTTTTCACTTATTTTTTCGGCCTGCGTGCCCTTACCAGCACCAGGAAGACCCATTAAAATTAAATTCAACAAAGTTCCCCTCGCTCTCATTGGTAACAAGTCTTACTTGATAAATCCTTTGTAATGGCGTTTTACTAACTGACTCTCTAATTGCTTCATTGTCTGAAGTGCAACACCTACAACGATTAGTAAACTTGTTCCGCCGATTTGTACAGCGGTAGGTAAATCAGCCAAACCGCCCAATACAATAGGTAGTACAGAAACTCCAGCAAGGAAGATCGATCCTACAAAGGTAAGTCGATACATTACTCTTGTTAAATACGTTTCTGTGTTTTTTCCTGGTCGAATTCCAGGAATATATCCACCTTGTTTTTGTAAATTCTCAGCCATTTGTTCTGGGTTAACCTGAACAAATGTATAAAAGTATGTGAATGCAATAATTAGCACAACATAAATGGTCATACCAATTGGTTGGGTATAATCAAAAATTCGTTCGATTGTTGCTGCAACATCACCTTCAAAGAATCCTGCAACCGTGCTCGGTGCGATAATAAAAGCAATAGCAAAGATTACCGGAATAACACCTGCAGCATTAACCTTTAACGGTAAATGCGTTGAGTGACCACCAACTGGTGAACGGTTCACCAATTTTTTAGCATATTGAACAGGTATCTTACGTAGTGCCTGTTGAATGAAAATAACACCAACAGTAACAGCGATAACAACCAAAATAATCATCGCAACAATAACCACGTTGATAAACAATTCATCACCAGGATTTACGAAATACTGGCTATATAATTGATTAACACCATTTGGTACTGCAGCTACGATACCAGCAAAGATTAGAATGGATATCCCATTTCCAACACCATTTGCAGTTATTTGCTCCCCGACCCACATTAAGAAAGTCGTACCTGCTGTCAAAACAAGTGCAATGACACAAAATGTTAGGATACTAGGGTTACTAATTAGCTGACCACCTGCCAATTGGTTGAATCCAATGGACATGGCGATTGCTTGAACAAATGCAAGACCAACGGTACCGTATCTTGTGACCTGAGCCAGCTTCTTACGGCCCATATCCCCTTGCTTTTTCCACTCGGTAAATTTCGGTACAACATCCATTTGAAGTAATTGCATGATGATCGATGCTGTGATATAAGGCATAATTCCCATTGCGAAAATGGAGAAGTTCTGTAATGCCCCACCACCAAATGTGTTTAGAAAACCAAAAACACTTCCTTGATTCATTAAATGATCAATTGCTTCTTTATCAGTATATGGCACGGGAATAAACGTACCCAGACGGAAGACGATTAACATGAGTAATGTAAAAATGATTTTCCGTCTGATGTCACCCACGCGCATAAGATTGGAGATTGTACGGAACATTAAATCACCTCTGTTTGACCGCCCGCTGCTTCAATAGCTTTCTTAGCTGAAGCAGAGAACTTATGTGCTTTTACAGTAAATTTCTTTTCAACAGCACCGTTGCCAAGTACCTTAATACCTGCCTTCAGTTTGCTTACTACACCTTCTTCAAGAAGAAGTTCTGGTGTAATTTCTGTGCCGTCTTCAAATCGATTTAAAGCATCAAGATTTACCACAGCGAATTCTTTACGATGAATGTTTGTAAATCCACGTTTCGGTAAACGTTGGAATAATGGCATTTGACCACCTTCAAAGCCCGGACGAGTTCCGCCACCTGAACGTGCCTTTTGTCCTTTATGCCCTCTTCCGGAAGTTTTTCCGTTACCAGAAGATGTTCCACGACCTACACGATTTCGTTCTTTACGGCTTCCTTCTGCTGCTTTCAATTCATGAAGTTTCATACGAGCACCTCCCTTTTACGCTAATGTGTATTTAAACCTCTTTAACCGCAACGAGATGAGATACTTTGTTAACCATTCCACGAACGGCTGGAGTATCTTCACGTACCACGGATTGACGAATTTTTTTAAGTCCTAAAGACTGAACAGTACGTTTTTGTACCTCTGTTCTTCCAATAACACTGCGCGTGAGGGTGATTTCTAATTTTTTAGACATAGTATTTCCCTCCTTATCCTAACAGTTCTTCTACAGACTTTCCGCGTAGTTTAGCAACTTCTTCTGCGCGTTTCAAGTTTGTTAGTCCATTTAATGTAGCGCGAATCATATTAATAGGTGTGTTTGAACCTAGTGATTTTGTTAAAATATCACCTACACCAGCAAGTTCTAAAATTGCACGAACAGGTCCACCTGAGATAACCCCAGTACCTTCTGCAGCTGGTTTCATTAAGACATTACCTGCACCAAATCTTCCGTGAATTTCATGTGGAATAGTAGTTCCAACGATTGGTACTGTAATCAGGTTTTTCTTTGCATCATCTACAGCCTTCTTAATTGCTTCAGGTACTTCTTGTGCTTTACCAGTACCGAATCCAACATGACCGTTTTTATCGCCAACTACAACTAGTGCAGCAAAACGAAAACGACGTCCACCTTTAACAACTTTTGCAACACGGTTAATCGTTACAACACGTTCTTCAAGATCTAATTTGTTCGGATCTATGCTTGTACGCATCTATGTCCCTCCTTTATCTATCGATTAAAATTCAAGACCTGCTTCGCGAGCAGCATCTGCTAATGCTTTTACACGTCCATGATAAAGGTAGCCTCCGCGATCGAACACAATCGATTTGAAACCTTTATCTTGGGCACGTTTAGCGATCAATTCTCCGACTTTTTTAGCAGCATCAACATTACCAGTACCTTCAGCAGACAATTCTTTATCAACTGTAGAAGCACTTGCTAATGTAACACCATTTACGTCATCTATTAGCTGTGCATAAATGTTTTTGTTTGAACGATAAACATTTAAGCGAGGGCGTTGTTCTGTACCGGAAAGGTTTTTACGAACACGCTTTTGTCTTTTTTTACGCAAACCATTTTTGTCAGGTTTTGTGATCATCTAGGTCACTCCTTTCTGCTCCCTAACCAATCTTACTTAGCAGTTTTACCTTCTTTACGACGTACATATTCGCCTTCATAACGAATTCCTTTACCTTTATAAGGCTCAGGTGGGCGTACCGCGCGAATATTTGAAGCAACTGCTCCAACTAATTCTTTATCGATTCCTTTTACAACGATTTCTGTGTTTTTAGGAACATCTATTTCAATACCTTCACGTGCTTCCATTTCAACTGGATGTGAATAACCAGCGTTCAATACAAGTTTATTACCTTGCTTTTGTGCACGATAACCAACCCCAATAAGCTCAAGTTTTTTTTCAAAACCTTTATGAACTCCTTCCACCATGTTACCGATGATGCTGGTAGTTGTACCATGTAATGCACGATGTTCTTTATGATCACTCGGGCGTTCAACTGTTAATACATTGTCGTTAATAACAATTTTCATATCGTTATGGAACGTTCTTGTTAATTCACCTTTAGGTCCTTTAACAGTAACAACGTTTCCGTTTAACTTAATTTCTACGCCTTCTGGAATTTCAATTGGCTTAAGTCCTATACGAGACATTCCATGCACCTCCTGTCTTAAAAATGTTAATTACCAAACATAAGCTAGAACTTCGCCACCAACAGCTTGATTGCGTGCTTCTTTATCAGATAACACACCTTTAGATGTTGATACGATAGCAATACCTAAACCGTTTAGTACACGAGGCACCTCATCAGCTTTTGCATAAACACGTAGTCCTGGTTTGCTTATACGTTTGATACCTGTAATTACTCGTTCGCTTCCTACACCGTACTTAAGGAAAATACGCAGAACACCTTGCTTGTTATCTTCAATGAATTCATAATCACGTACAAAACCTTCACGTTTTAAAATATCAGCGATTTCTTTTTTCATCTTAGAAGCCGGAAGCTCTAATTTTTCATGGCGTACCATGTTTGCATTACGAATACGAGTAAGCATATCTGCGATTGGATCTGTCATAACCATTACTCATTACCTCCTTCCCGTATCGGGGTTTACCAGCTTGCTTTTTTAACACCAGGAATTTGACCTTTATGGGCAAGTTCGCGGAAACAAATACGGCATAGTTTAAATTTACGAATTACAGAATGTGGACGACCACAACGTTCACAACGTGTATATTCTTGTACCTTATACTTTTGTGGGCGTTTTTGTTTCGCAATCATTGATTTTTTAGCCACAATTTTCCCTCCTTGTTTTAGCTCTAAGCTTATTTTTGGAAAGGCATGCCTAGTTGAGCCAAAAGTTCACGCGCTTCTTCGTCAGTATTTGATGTTGTTACGATAACAATATCCATACCGCGCACTTTACTTACTTTATCATAGTTGATTTCTGGGAAAATTAGTTGTTCTTTCACACCTAATGTATAGTTTCCACGGCCATCAAAAGCCTTTTTTGAAATACCACGGAAGTCACGAACACGTGGAAGTGAAACCTGTACAAGCTTTTGTAAAAATTCATACATGCGCTCACCACGAAGTGTTACTTTAGCACCGATTGGCATTCCTTCACGTAAACGGAAACCAGCGATTGATTTCTTCGCACGTGTCACCATTGGTTTTTGCCCAGAAATTAATGCAAGTTCTTCTACAGCACTATCTAGTGCTTTCGAGTTTTGAACCGCATCACCAACACCCATGTTAATAACGATTTTTTCTACACGAGGTGTTTCCATTACTGAATTGTAATTAAATTTATTCATCAAAGATGGCATTACGTCATCATGATATTTTTGTTTAAGTTCGTTCATCATGTCGCCCTCCTTTCGTCGCTAAACTATTTATCTAATGCTTCACCGGATTTTTTAGCGATGCGGACTTTCTTTCCGTCACGATCTTCATATCCAACACGAGTTGGTTCTCCGGATTTAGGATCAATCGGCATTACGTTAGAAACATGAATAGCTGCTTCTTGATTTAATATTCCACCTTGTGGATTATCTTGTGAAGGTTTTGCGTGTTTCTTTACCATGTTAATTCCTTCTACAAGTACACGATCCTTTTTTGGATATGCTTCTAAAACAGTACCTTGTTTTCCGCGGTCTTTACCGGAAATCACTTTTACTTTATCACCTTTTTTTACATGCATGCTTGACGCACCTCCTTGACAAGGCTTTTCAATACTTCTTATAAAACTTCTGGTGCTAGAGATACGATTTTCATAAAGTTTCCATCACGTAATTCACGTGCAACTGGTCCGAAAATACGAGTCCCTCTTGGACCTTTATCATCACGAATGATGACAGCAGCATTTTCATCGAAACGAATGTACGATCCATCTTTTCGACGCACGCCACTTACAGTACGTACGATAACTGCTTTTACTACTTCACCTTTTTTGACAACGCCACCTGGTGTTGCTTGTTTGACCGTACAAACAATTACATCACCAATGTTTGCAGTTTTGCGTCCAGAACCACCTAACACTTTAATCGTTAGCAATTCACGAGCTCCAGAGTTATCTGCCACTTTTAAACGAGTCTCTTGTTGAATCATATCGCTGTGACCTCCCTTCGGATACCTTCCGAGCGAACCCGAACTTTAATTATATAATTACCGCTTCCTCCACAACTTCTACTAAACGAAAACGTTTCGTAGCCGATAGCGGACGAGTTTCCATGATACGAACGATATCACCAGTTTTAGCTTGGTTATTCTCATCATGTGTTTTGAATTTTTTAGAGTATTTAACACGCTTACCGTATAATTTATGAAACTTGTATGTTTCCACTAATACAGTGATTGTTTTATCCATTTTGTCAGATACAACACGACCTGTGTACTCTTTACGATTATTTCGATCACTCATTTTGAGGCTAACCTCCTCTCGGGTTTCTAGTTATTTACACTTAGTTCACGTTGACGTACAACTGTTTTTAAACGAGCAATGGACTTACGTACTTCACGAATACGTGCAGTATTTTCTAAAGATCCAGTTGCTAGTTGAAAGCGTAAATTAAATAGTTCTTCCTTTAATGTTTTTACCTTTTGTTCAATTTCGGCAGTGGTTAGTTCTCTGATTTCATTAGCCTTCATTGATTTCACCACCAATTTCTTCACGTTTTACGAACTTAGTTTTAATCGGTAGTTTATGAGAAGCAAGACGCAATGCTTCG
Organism: Virgibacillus sp. GM2-2; assembly: GCF_055329585.1. NCBI lineage: Bacteria > Bacillati > Bacillota > Bacilli > Caryophanales > Bacillaceae > Virgibacillus > Virgibacillus sp. GM2-2. The sequence goes on from NZ_JBUZWC010000020.1 coordinate 18,649, forward strand.
CGCGCAACTTCTTCACTTACACCTGCGATTTCAAACATAATTTTACCTGGTTTTACTACTGCAACCCATCCTTCAGGAGCACCTTTACCGGAACCCATTCGAACTTCTAGGGGCTTTGCAGTATATGGTTTGTCTGGAAAGATTTTAATCCAAACTTTACCGCCACGTTTCATATAACGAGTCATTGCAATACGAGCAGACTCAATTTGGCGGTTTGTGATCCATGATGCTTCAAGCGCTTGTAAACCGTATTCACCAAAAGATACAGTTGTACCGCCTTTTGCTTGACCTCTCATTTTACCACGATGTTGTCTACGATACTTAACACGTTTGGGCATTAACATAATGCATATCCCCCTTCCTTATTTGTTAGTTTTAGTTGGAAGGACTTCTCCACGATAGATCCACACTTTTATACCTAACTTACCGTAAGTTGTATCAGCTTCTGCTGTACCATAATCGATGTCAGCACGTAATGTGTGTAGTGGTACTGTTCCTTCACTATAATGTTCCGCACGAGCGATGTCTGCTCCACCTAGACGGCCGGAAACTTGTGTTTTAATTCCTTTTGCTCCACCACGCATTGCGCGTTGAATTGATTGCTTCTGAGCACGACGGAATGAAATACGATTTTCTAGTTGACGTGCGATGTTTTCAGCTACCAAAGTTGCATTTAAATCAACTTTTTTCACTTCAACAATATTAATGTGTACACGTTTACCAGTTAAGCTATTTAATGATTTACGTAATGCTTCTACTTCAGATCCACCTTTACCAATTACCATACCAGGCTTACCAGTATGAATGGTAATGTTTACACGGTTTGCTGCGCGTTCGATTTCAATAGAAGAAACAGCAGCAATGCGCAAACGGTTTTCAAGATATTCTCTGATTTTAATATCTTCATGTAGTAAGTCTGCATAGTCTTTGCCAGCATACCATTTTGACTCCCAGTCTTTAATGACGCCAACGCGAAGACCGGTTGGATTTACTTTTTGACCCACTGACTATCCCTCCTTCTTTTCTGTTAAAACCACTGTAATGTGGCTAGTGCGTTTGTTGATTTTACTTGCACGTCCTTGTGCACGTGGACGAAAACGTTTCAATGTTGCACCTTCATTTACGAATGCTTCAGACACTACTAGGTTATCTGTATCCATTTCGTAGTTGTGTTCCGCATTTGCCATAGCAGACTTTAGAACCTTTTCTACGACTGGAGAAGCACCACGTTGTGTATGGCGTAAAATTGCTACCGCTTCGCCAACATTTTTTCCTCGAATTAAATCTACTACTAAACGTACTTTACGAGGAGCAATACGAACAGATTTTGCAACGGCTTTAGCTTGCATGCTGAGTGCCTCCTCTCATTAGCGTTTTGTTTTCTTGTCATCGCCAGCGTGTCCTTTGTACGTACGGCTTGGCGCGAATTCACCTAATTTATGTCCGACCATATCTTCTGTAACATACACTGGTACGTGTTTACGTCCATCGTATACAGCTACAGTGTGACCTACGAATGTAGGGAAAATTGTAGAGCGACGAGACCAAGTTTTTACTACTTGTTTCTTGTCATCTTCATTTAGTTTGTCGATCTTTTTCAATAGATGGTCATCTGCAAAAGGTCCTTTTTTCAAACTACGACCCATGGATAAACCTCCTTTCGCAATTGAGAAAACCGGGTGTTATAACCCGCTCACTTTTCCGTTATTTTTTACGTTTACGAACGATAAATTTATCGGTAGGTTTGTTACGTTTACGAGTTTTATATCCAAGAGTTGGTTTACCCCAAGGAGACATTGGTGATTTACGTCCGATTGGAGCGCGTCCTTCACCACCACCGTGTGGGTGATCGTTAGGGTTCATAACAGAACCACGAACAGTTGGGCGCTTGCCTAACCAACGAGAACGTCCTGCTTTACCAATGTTTACAAGCTCGTGTTCGATGTTTCCAACTTGACCGATTGTCGCGCGGCAAGTAGAAAGCACTAAACGTACTTCTCCAGAAGATAAGCGTACTAGTGTATACTTTTCTTCACGTCCAAGAATTTGTGCTTCAGCACCTGCAGATCTAGCTAGCTGACCACCACGTCCAGGCTTCAATTCAATATTGTGGATAATTGTACCCACTGGGATGTTTTGAAGTGGAAGAGCGTTACCTACTTTAATATCTGCTTCTTTACCAGACTCAATTTCTTGGCCTACTTTAATACCTTTTGGAGCTAAAATATATCTTTTCTCTCCGTCAACATAATTAATTAATGCAATATTAGCTGAACGGTTTGGATCGTATTCGACCGTAGCAACGCGTCCGCGTATTCCATCTTTATCACGTTTGAAATCAATCACGCGGTATTGGCGTTTATGACCGCCACCTTGATGACGAACCGTTAGTTTTCCTTGGTTGTTACGTCCACCGCGCTTGTATAACGGGCTTAACAAGGATTTCTCCGGCTTATCTGTTGTGATCTCAGCGAAATCTAAAGTTGTCATTCCGCGTCGACCATTACTAGTTGGTTTATACTTTTTAATCGCCATCTTTTTCCCTCCTTCGCTTTTTTCTAGTTATTAACCTTCAAAGAAGTCTAGCTCTTTGCTGTCTTCTGAAAGCTGTACAATAGCTTTTTTACGGTCTGAACGGTACCCACCGTAACGACCCATTCGCTTGAATTTACCTTTAAGATTCATTGTGTTCACTTTTACTACTTTTACACCAAAAATTAGTTCAACAGCATCTTTAATCTCTGTTTTATTTGCTTTTGGGTAAACTTCAAAAGTGTATTTTTTATCTGCCATTAAATCAGCAGAGTTTTCCGTAATGACAGGGCGCTTAATAATATCACGTGGATCTTTCATTATGCAAGCACCTCCCCTGCTTTTTCAGCTGCATCCTTTGTTAAGATCAGCTTGTCATGCATAAGCAAGTCTAAGACATTAACTTGTTCAACAGTAAGTACTTTTACTGACTGAAGGTTGTTTGCAGAACGAATTACGTTCTCGTCTTTTTCCGCTGTTACAATTAGCGCTTTTGTATCAACATTTAATGCGCCTAGCATTTTAACTACTTCTTTCGTTTTAGGTGCATCAAGTGCGATGTTTTCTAAAACTACTAGGTTTTCTTCTTTCACTTTTGAAGAGTAAGCAGATTTAAGTGCTAAACGACGAACTTTTTTAGGAAGCTTGTAGCTGTAGCTGCGTGGTGTAGGTCCAAATACAGTTCCTCCACCAACCCATTGTGGTGAACGGATAGAACCTTGACGAGCACGGCCAGTTCCTTTTTGACGCCATGGTTTACGACCACCGCCGCGTACTTCCGAACGATTTTTCACAGCATGTGTACCTTGACGCATAGTTGCACGTTGCATAACTACCGCTTCGTGTAAAACATGTGTGTTTGGCTCGATACCGAATACCGAATCATTCAATTCTACTTCTCCAGCTTGTGAACCATCTTGTTTAAATAGTGCTACTTTAGGCATGACATATCCTCCCTTCGTTTATGTGATTAGTTAGCCTTTATTGCACTCGTAATTTTCACGAATGATTTTTTTGCACCAGGAACGTTTCCTTTAATTAAAAGTAAATTACGTTCTGTGTCAACATTCACTACTTCTAGGTTTTGGATTGTTACATTTTCACTACCCATGTGACCTGGAAGTTTCTTACCTTTAAATACACGCATCGGGTCAACAGCACCTAATGAACCTGGCGCTCTATGGAAATGAGAACCGTGAGACATTGGTCCGCGTTGGAAATTATGGCGTTTAATTGCCCCTTGGAAACCTTTACCTTTTGATTTACCAGATACGTCAATTTTATCTCCAGCTTTGAAAGTATCAACGCTGATCTCTTGACCAACTTCATATTCGTCAAGATTTGTATTACGGAATTCACGAACGTAGCGCTTAGTGTTTGTGTTTGCTTTCTCAGCATGACCTTGTTTTGCCTTATTAACGTGAGCACCTTTCGCATCTACAAATCCAAGTTGAATCGCTTCATAGCCATCGTTTTCTAACGTTCTTTTTTGTAAAACAACGTTTGGCTCAGCTTGAATCACTGTTACAGGTACTAATTCGCCTTCTTCAGAAAATAACTGAGTCATGCCGATTTTACGACCTAAGATTGCTTTCGTCATCCGTTACACCTCCTATAGTTAAAACTAATTTATTATAATTTGATCTCAATATCCACACCAGATGGTAAGTCAAGACGCATTAGCGAATCAACAGTTTGTGGTGTTGGATTAACAATGTCGATTAACCGTTTATGTGTACGCATCTCAAATTGCTCGCGTGAATCCTTGTATTTGTGCACCGCACGCAATACAGTATAAACAGATTTTTCTGTAGGTAGCGGGATCGGTCCAGAAACATTAGCACCTGAACGTTTCGCAGTGTCTACAATTTTCTCAGCAGATTGATCCAAAATACGGTGATCATACGCTTTTAAACGGATTCTAATCTTTTCTTTTGCCATTATTTTCCCTCCTTTTCGCCTATTTTTTTAACAGACATACTCCGTGAAAATTACTCTATCACCCGCCATGGCAAAGGGGCCGGGTGTATCGACAACCTTTCACTTCATCGCCTTTTATGACCAACGTTCTTATTATATAGAAAAAACGTGGGCAATGCAATACCTATTTACTCAAAACACGTATTTGCACATCTATGTATTATACAAACTTTTTTCATAGAATGCAAGGAATCATAGGGATTTTTTATGTTTTTTGTTTAAGGAGGTATTTTCCAGCTGTATTGGTGAGAATTGTCTGTTAAGTGCCGGGGAAAATAACGGATAATTTTGTGGTGAAATTCGCTGAGAACCGTTGATCGATTTGTGAGACTGGGAAATCTGAAGTGTGGGAATTTGGGGATTTGAGGAAGTTGGGGAATCTTATCGGACACAGGATTCCTTATTAAGTTTAAAACAGGTCATTTTTATTGTTTAGCGGACTCACGATTCGCTATTTAACTATTATCTGTTGTTTTTAGCATGAGCTTGCTTTAATAACGTATCTGTGGTCCGATAGTTGACTCAATATGGTGGTTTTTTGGCAAATAACGCACTCTGTGTCCGCAAACTATTCTATCTAGACAATTTTCAACTTTTCTCGTATACCGGATATGCTCCAGGTAACTGGCAAGCTTAATGGATACACTCACGATCCAATGTATAAACATAAAAAACAGGTAGCGTCGTCACGCTACCTGTTTTCATTTATTTACTTACTTTTCGATTGTTGATACAACGCCAGATCCAACTGTACGTCCACCCTCACGGATAGAGAAACGTGTACCGTCTTCGATAGCGATTGGTGAAATAAGCTCAACGCTCATTTCAATGTTATCACCAGGCATTACCATTTCTACGCCTTCTGGTAACTGAATAACACCAGTTACGTCAGTAGTACGGAAATAGAACTGTGGGCGATAGTTTCCGAAGAATGGAGTATGACGTCCACCTTCTTCTTTTGATAATACGTAAACTTCAGCTTTGAAGTTTGTGTGTGGAGTGATTGAACCAGGCTTAGCTAGTACTTGTCCACGGCCGATATCATCACGTGAAACACCACGTAGAAGCGCACCAATGTTGTCTCCAGCTTCTGCATAGTCAAGAAGCTTACGGAACATTTCAACACCAGTTACGGTTGTTTTAGAAGGTGCTTCAGCAAGACCGATGATTTCTACTTCGTCACCAACTCTTACTTCCCCACGCTCAACACGTCCTGTAGCAACAGTACCACGACCAGTGATTGAGAATACGTCCTCAACTGGCATCATGAATGGTTTGTCAGTGTCACGCTCTGGAGTTGGGATGTACTCATCAACAGCGTTCATAAGTTCAACGATTTTTTCTTCGTAATCTGCATCGCCTTCGATAGCTTTAAGAGCAGAACCTTTAACTACTGGTACGTCATCACCAGGGAAGTCATACTCAGTTAATAGATCACGTACTTCCATTTCAACTAGTTCTAGAAGTTCTTCGTCATCTACCATGTCAGTTTTGTTAAGGAATACTACGATTGATGGTACACCAACGTTACGTGAAAGCAAGATGTGCTCACGAGTTTGTGGCATTGGGCCATCTGCAGCAGATACTACAAGGATAGCTCCGTCCATTTGTGCAGCACCAGTGATCATGTTTTTAACATAGTCAGCGTGACCTGGGCAGTCAACGTGTGCATAGTGACGAGTATCAGTTTCGTACTCTACGTGAGAAGTTGCGATAGTAATTCCGCGTTCTTTCTCTTCTGGAGCATTATCGATTTGATCATATGCCATTTGAGTACCTTTACCAGATTTCTTGTGCATTACGATTGTAATTGCAGCAGTTAATGTTGTTTTACCATGGTCAACGTGTCCAATTGTTCCAATGTTTACGTGACTTTTCGAGCGGTCGAACTTTTCTTTAGCCATTTATAGTTCCTCCTTTAATTAATTAAAAGTTTAATATTTATTTTATTAAGTCTAAGAAATAAAACTTTATTTCCTATCCTTCAATAAAAGTTATACTGTAGATTCTTTAAAAAATCAATTATTCACCAGCATTTTTTTTGATAATTTCTTCAGAGATGCTCTTTGGCACTTCTTCGTAATGATCAAAATGCATTGTAAATACTCCACGGCCTTGCGTGTTTGAACGTAATGCTGTTGCATAACCAAACATTTCAGAAAGTGGAACGAATGATTTAACAACCTGTGCAGGTCCACGTGCTTCCATACCTTCCACGCGTCCACGACGAGCTGTAACATCACCCATAATATCACCCATGTATTCTTCAGGGATTACGATTTCTACTCGCATCATTGGCTCTAGTAATACAGGGTTACATTTGTTTTTCGCAGCTTTCAAAGCCATTGATCCAGCTATTTTAAATGCCATCTCGTTTGAGTCAACATCATGGTAACTACCATCATAAAGTGTAGCCTTAAGATCAATCAATGGGTACCCAGCAAGTACACCGCTTTCTGTTGCTTCTTTAATACCAAGTTCAACAGATCCGATATATTCACGTGGCACTGCACCACCAACGATCTTATTTACAAATTCATAGCCAGCACCTTCTTCGTTAGGCTCAAATTTAACCCAAACGTGTCCGTACTGTCCGCGTCCACCTGACTGACGTACGAATTTACCTTCGACCTCAGCAGATCCACGGAATGTTTCGCGATACGCAACCTGTGGTGCACCAACATTTGCTTCTACTTTAAATTCACGTTTTAAACGGTCAACAATGATATCCAAGTGAAGCTCACCCATACCAGAGATGATTGTTTGGCCAGTTTCCACGTTTGTTTCTGTTTTGAATGTAGGATCCTCTTCAGCAAGTTTACCTAAAGCAATTGACATTTTGTCTTGGTCTGCCTTTGTTTTTGGTTCAATTGCAACACCAATTACTGGTTCAGGGAATTCCATAGATTCTAAGACAACAAGGTCTTTTTCATCACATAGTGTATCCCCTGTAGAAGTATCTTTTAGTCCAACTGCAGCAGCAATCTCACCAGAGTAAACTCTAGAAATTTCTTCACGAGAGTTTGCATGCATTTGAAGAATACGACCTACACGCTCACGCTTATCTTTCACTGAGTTTTTCACGTATGATCCAGAATCTAATGTTCCAGAGTACACGCGGAAGAATGTTAGTTTACCAACGAACGGATCTGTCATAACCTTAAATGCTAATGCTGAGAATGGTGCACTATCATCTGCCTTACGAGTAACCTTATCTTCAGTGCCAGGTACAATACCTTCGATTGGTGGCACATCTGTAGGTGCAGGTAAATAATCAATTACACCATCAAGCATTAATTGAACACCTTTGTTTTTGAATGCTGATCCGCAAAATACTGGGTAGAATTCTACGTCCAAAGTTGCTTGACGAATAGCTTTTTTAAGCTCGTCGTTAGAGATTTCTTCCCCTTCAAGGAATTTCATCATTAAATCTTCATCTAATTCAGAAACAGCTTCTATTAGGCTAGCACGTAATTCTTCTGCTTTGTCTTTATACTCAGCAGGGATTTCGCGTGCTTCTGCGCGAGTTCCTAAATCATCCTCATAGAAATAAGCTTCCATTGTAATAAGATCAATGATTCCTTCAAAGTCATCTTCAGCACCGATTGGTAACTGAACTGGGTGTGCGTTTGCACCCAAACGGTCGCTCAACGTTCCTGTAGAATACATGAAGTCTGCACCGATTTTATCCATTTTGTTAATGAATACTACTCGTGGTACACCGTAAGTTGTAGCTTGACGCCATACAGTTTCTGTTTGTGGTTCTACACCTGATTGCGCATCAAGTACTGTTACTGCACCATCAAGTACACGCAAAGAGCGTTCCACTTCAACTGTGAAGTCTACGTGGCCTGGTGTATCAATGATATTAATACGGTGCTCTTTCCATGCGGCTGTTGTTGCAGCAGACGTGATTGTAATACCACGCTCTTGCTCTTGTTCCATCCAGTCCATCTGAGATGCACCTTCATGGGTTTCACCAATTTTATGAATACGTCCTGTATAGAAAAGAATACGCTCAGTAGTAGTGGTCTTACCTGCATCGATGTGTGCCATAATACCAATGTTACGCGTCTTTTCCAAGGAGAACTCTCTTGCCATGTATTCTTCTCCTTCCTGTAAAAAGCTTTGATTAGGTTATTCTTACTGTAAAACTCCAGCGACTAGCCCGCACGGCCCACTTGACGTGGGTTTTCGGGACTGTCTGAGTCGCTTGCGCTTTTCTTACCAGCGGTAATGAGCAAATGCTTTATTTGCTTCCGCCATTTTATGCATTTCTTCACGTTTCTTAACGGCTGCTCCAGTATTGTTTGAAGCATCTAGAATTTCATTCGCAAGACGCTCTTCCATTGTCTTTTCTCCGCGTAGGCGTGAGTAATTAACAACGTAACGAAGTCCAAGTGCTTGACGACGTTCAGGGCGTACTTCCATCGGTACTTGGTAGTTTGAACCACCAACACGACGTGCGCGAACTTCTAATACCGGCATTACGTTTTTCATTGCTTGTTCGAATACTTCCATAGCATTTTGACCGCTACGTTCTTCGATTAATGAAAATGCATTATAAAGAATTTTTTGTGCTTTACCTCTTTTTCCATCAATCATGATTTGGTTGATCAAACGAGTCACAAGTTTTGATTTATAAAGTGGATCTGGTAAGACATCGCGTTTTGGGATAGGTCCTTTACGTGGCATATGTCCCCCTCCTTTCCTCAATCTATGTTGTTATAATTTGTCTAGCTACAACACCCATCGCCTAGCAAATAGTTAGTTCAGATGAATGTACGGAAAGTTCACCGTACTTTCACTGTCCTATCTATTTGTACGCCGCTATACGGGCGGCTTCGCTTTTCTTGTCTAGCTGCGCCTCCTAGAAACTGCCGTCATAAGCAATGAACACTACAACGCCACAGTTCAGGCGTTTTCGGTTCCTTTCTTATGCGTCCGTTTCTGGTCAGTCGCCTTCGCTTTTCTTACTTACTTTTTAGGGCGTTTTGTTCCGTATTTAGAACGTCCTTGTGCACGTCCTTCAACACCAGCAGTATCTAATGCACCACGAATTACATGGTAGCGCACACCCGGTAAGTCTTTTACACGTCCTCCGCGGATTAATACAACACTATGTTCTTGTAGGTTGTGTCCAATCCCTGGGATGTATGCTGTTACTTCCATGTTATTTGATAAACGAACACGGGCATATTTACGAAGTGCTGAGTTAGGTTTCTTTGGTGTTAATGTACCAACACGAGTACAAACTCCACGTTTTTGTGGTGAGTTTTCATTCGTGAACTTCTTTTTAAAGCTGTTGTACCCTCTGTTAAGTGCTGGAGAGTCAGACTTTTTTGGTTTATTTACACGACCTTTACGTACTAGTTGATTAATAGTAGGCATTTAGTTTTCCTCCTTTCCTTTTTGTGTGAAAATTGCTAGCAAAAATAGACCAGCAACCACCGAATTTATTAAATTGTGTAATACCACATATCCAGGTGGTTCATCTTCAAGCAAAAAACAAAGCTTTCGCGATAAAACCTCGCCAAAACTAATTTTTTTTGATTGCTACAGTAGATGCGCCAACGTCTATGCCACAAGCGGCTCCTAGCTTTTTCATTGAATCTACTTGATGACACGGTATCCCTAGCTCTTCAGCTAGATCAGCTACCTTTTGAGTTAGCTGTTTATCTGCATCATCCGCAAGAAAAACATCACTGACATGACCATTTTTCATAGCTTTCAGTGTTTGTTTTGTCCCGATTATTAAACGTGACTGTCCTTGGGTTACTTTTTCATAAGACATCGATATATCCTCCAAAGCAACAAGTATAATCAGAAGCACCCTGAATATAGTATCATTCTCGTTTTTTAATGTCAACTTAAATTTAACTATTTTGGTGCTTCTGATTTCACATCACTTGTTTAACTTTAATTAATTTACTGTTTCTGTCTCTACTTCTGCTTCTTCATTTTCATCTGAATTTGATTTCAATTCATCTAATGAAGCTTGGATCTTACGATAACGCTGCATTCCAGTACCAGCTGGAACAAGTTTACCGATGATTACATTCTCTTTCAATCCTAACAATTCATCACGTTTACCTTTAATTGCAGCATCAGTTAATACGCGAGTTGTTTCTTGGAATGAAGCTGCAGATAAGAATGAGTCAGTCTCAAGAGATGCTTTTGTGATACCAAGTAATACTGGCTTACCTACTGCAGGCTGTTTTCCTTCATTCAAGATGCCATGATTAGCTTCTTTGAACTGATGGATTTCCAGTAATGATCCTGGTAATACATTGGTATCTCCAGAATCAACCACACGAATTTTACGAAGCATTTGACGAACCATAACCTCGACGTGTTTATCACCGATTTCTACACCTTGCATACGGTATACGCGTTGAACTTCACGAAGAAGGTATGTCTGAACTCCGTCAACCCCTTGAACTTGAAGTAGCTCTTTCGGATCAACAGAACCTTCTGTTAGTTCTTGACCAGCGATTACCTCGTCGCCTTCAGCAACCTTAATTCGAGCGTTGTAAGGAACTGCATAAGCACGTTGCTCCACTTCACCTTGAACAACAATTTCTTGCTTATCTTTCACTTCTCTAATCTCGTGAATTGTTCCTTGAACTTCACTAATTACAGCCTGACCTTTAGGATGACGTGCTTCAAATATTTCTTGGATACGTGGTAGACCTTGTGTAATATCGTCACCAGCTACTCCACCTGTATGGAATGTACGCATCGTTAACTGTGTACCTGGTTCACCGATTGATTGAGCAGCAATAATACCTACTGCCTCGCCCACTTCAACCTCATCACCAGTAGCAAGGTTGCGTCCATAACATTTTTGACATACGCCATGTTTCGTATTACATGTGAACGCTGAACGGATTGTTACTTCCTCTATTCCTGAATCAACAATAACTTTTGCTTGGTCTTCAGAAATAACGGAGTCAGTTTCTACAATCACTTCGCCTGTTTCTGGGTGTTTGATTGTTTCAAAGATCGTTCTTCCAATCAAGCGGTCTATTAATGGCTCAATCAATTCTGCGCCGTCTTGGATCGCAGTAACTTTCAATCCTCTATCAGTTCCACAGTCTGCTTCACGAACAATAACATCTTGCGCCACATCAACTAAACGTCGAGTTAGATAACCAGAGTCAGCTGTTTTTAGCGCTGTATCTGCAAGTCCTTTACGAGCACCATGCGTAGAGATAAAGTATTCTAGTACTGTTAATCCTTCACGGAAACTTGACTTGATTGGCAATTCGATAATACGTCCAGCCGGGTTGGCCATCAATCCACGCATACCCGCAAGCTGCGTAAAGTTAGATGCGTTACCACGTGCTCCTGAATCACTCATCATAAAGATAGGGTTTCTAGGATTTAGTGATTTCATTAACTTCGCTTGGATATCGTCTTTTGCTTGTGACCACACAGCAATTACTCGATCATAGCGTTCCTCTTCGGTAATTAAACCTCGGCGGAATTGTTTCTGAACATTATCCACTTTCTTTTGTGCCTCAACAAGAATAACTTCTTTCTCCTTAAGAACCACAATGTCCGATATACCTACTGTCATACCAGCTTTTGTAGAATAACTAAAGCCTAGGTCCTTCATACGGTCAAGCATTTTAGACGTTTCACTAATTTTGAATCGCTTAAATACCTCGGCGATAATATCACCTAAGATACCTTTCTTAAACGGCAAAATTGTCTCGCGTTTTTGAATTTCTTCTTTTACATTTATTCCTTTGTCAACAAAATATTGATCTGGAGTACAAATTTCTAAGTTACTATTCGTTGGTTCGTTAATATACGGAAATGACTCCGGTAGGATCTCATTAAATATTAATTTACCAACTGTCGTTAATAGCAATTGATTTTGTTGTTCATCCGTGAAAGTCTTGTTGTTTAAGCTACTAGCTTGAACAGCAATTCTAGTATGCAGATGAACGTATCCATTTTGATAAGCGATCAATGCTTCATTCGTGTCTTTGAAAATACTACCTTCACCTACAGCATTTTCACGTTCCATCGTTAGATAATAGTTACCCAAAACCATATCCTGTGATGGTGTAACAACAGGCTTTCCATCTTTTGGATTCAATATGTTTTGAGCAGCAAGCATTAAAATACGTGCTTCAGCCTGTGCTTCTGCAGATAAAGGAACGTGTACTGCCATTTGGTCACCATCAAAATCGGCATTATATGCAGTACAAACTAGCGGATGCAAACGAATTGCGCGCCCTTCAACTAGTGTTGGTTCAAACGCTTGAATACCTAATCTGTGCAATGTTGGAGCACGGTTAAGTAATACAGGGTGCTCGCGAATAACCTCTTCTAACACATCCCAAACCTCAGGGTGTACGCGCTCAATTTTACGCTTCGCAGATTTAATATTATGTGCTAATCCACGACCTACTAATTCTTTCATTACGAACGGCTTAAATAGCTCTAGAGCCATCTCTTTTGGTAAACCACATTGATACATTTTCAAATGTGGACCAACAACGATAACGGAACGTCCTGAATAATCAACACGTTTACCAAGTAAGTTTTGACGGAAACGACCTTGTTTACCTTTCAACATATGTGAAAGTGACTTTAATGGTCTATTTCCTGGACCAGTTACTGGACGACCACGACGACCGTTATCAATCAACGCATCTACAGCCTCTTGTAGCATACGCTTCTCGTTTTGAACGATGATGCTTGGAGCACCAAGATCAAGTAGTCGCTTTAAACGGTTGTTACGGTTAATAACACGACGATATAGATCGTTTAGATCTGATGTTGCAAAACGACCACCGTCAAGTTGAACCATTGGACGAATTTCCGGTGGAATAACCGGTAGTACGTCTAAAACCATCCATGACGTGTCGTTTCCAGAATGACGGAATGACTCTAATACTTCCAAACGTTTGATTGCACGAGTTCTACGTTGACCTTTTGCAGTCTTCAGTTCTTCTTTTAATCCATCTACCTCTTTTTCAAGGTCGATATCTTGTAAAAGTTTACGAATTGCCTCAGCACCCATTTGGGCTTTAAAAGACTTACCGTATTTATCGTAATAAGCACGGTATTCTTTTTCTGATAACAATTGTTTTTTCTCAAGTGGGGTATTACCTGATTCTGTAACGATGTACGCCGCAAAATAGATAACCTCTTCTAATGCACGTGGCGACATATCTAGAACGAGTCCCATACGACTTGGAATTCCCTTGAAATACCAAATATGTGATACAGGAGCCGCTAATTCAATATGTCCCATTCGTTCACGACGCACTTTAGCTTTTGTTACTTCTACGCCACATCGATCACAAACAACGCCTTTATAGCGTACACGTTTGTATTTTCCGCAATGACATTCCCAGTCTTTTTGCGGACCAAAAATACGTTCACAAAATAACCCATCTTTCTCAGGCTTAAGTGTACGGTAGTTAATTGTTTCTGGTTTTTTTACCTCGCCGTATGACCAGGAGCGAATTTTTTCAGGTGATGCTAAACCAATTTTCATATACTCAAAGTTATTTACATCTAGCAAGGGGCCAACCTCCCTTTTAGTGTGTCCGATTTACCATAAGCTTGGAACAGAGTTTTTATGATAAAGCAGGAATTGCTGACTTTCATAAAACGAATCCTTCATGAAAGCCAACACTTCGTTGCATGATTAATTTTCTTCTACTTCTAAATTAAGCTTGCTTGCTTGTTCTGTTTCCTCTTCTTCCAGTTCACGAAGTTCAATTTCTTGTTCGTCACTAGAAAGCATTTTTACATCTAGGCCGAGACTTTGAAGCTCTTTGATTAATACTTTAAACGATTCAGGAACACCAGGTTCAGGAACGTTATCACCTTTAACAATAGCTTCGTAAGTCTTTACACGACCAACGATGTCGTCTGATTTAACGGTTAAAATTTCTTGTAACGTATATGCAGCACCATATGCTTCAAGTGCCCATACCTCCATCTCACCAAAACGTTGCCCACCAAATTGTGCTTTACCACCAAGTGGTTGCTGGGTAACAAGTGAATAAGGACCTGTTGAACGAGCGTGAAGTTTATCATCGACCATGTGTGCAAGTTTAATCATATACATAACACCAACAGAGACACGGTTATCGAATGGTTCTCCAGAACGTCCATCATATAAAATTGTTTTTGCATCTTTCGGCATACCAGCTTCTTGTAACGTTTCCCAAACATCTTCCTCGTCTGCGCCATCAAAAACTGGAGTTGCCACGTGGATACCGAGAGCGCGTGCAGCCATACCTAAATGTAGCTCAAACACTTGTCCGATATTCATTCGCGATGGTACACCTAACGGATTTAACATAATATCAACCGGCGTTCCATCAGGCATGAATGGCATGTCTTCTTCTGGTAATATTTTCGAGATAACACCCTTATTACCGTGACGTCCAGCCATTTTGTCACCTTCATGAATCTTACGCTTTTGCACAATATATACACGAACGAGTTGATTCACACCAGGTGGAAGCTCATCGCCATCCTCGCGGTTAAAGATTTTAACGTCTAGTACAATTCCGCCAGCTCCATGTGGTACACGTAATGAAGTATCTCTAACTTCTCGTGCCTTTTCACCGAAAATGGCATGTAGTAAACGTTCTTCAGCAGATAATTCGGTAACTCCTTTTGGTGTAACTTTCCCGACCAAAATATCACCATCGGAAACTTCTGCACCAACACGGATAATTCCTTGTTCGTTAAGATTTTTCAGCGCTTCTTCTCCTACGTTAGGAATATCGCGTGTAATTTCTTCTGGCCCTAGCTTCGTATCACGTGCTTCCGACTCATATTCTTCAATGTGAATAGAAGTATACACATCATCTTTCACAAGTCGCTCACTCATGATAATCGCATCCTCATAGTTATAACCTTCCCATGTCATAAAACCGACAAGGACGTTACGGCCAAGTGCTAACTCACCGTCTTCCATTGATGGTCCATCAGCAAGGATTTCTCCTTTTGTAACACGGTCACCCTTACTTACAATCGGGCGTTGGTTATAGCAAGTACCTTGATTTGAGCGAATATACTTTTGTAAACGATAGCGATCTAAATCGCCTTGTACTTCTTTACCGTCTACTTCCGAAACGCGACGAATATGAACTTCTTTTGCTTCAACATGTTCCACAATACCAGGATTCTGACAAATAACTGCTGCACCAGAATCTTTCCCTGATACATATTCCATTCCAGTACCAACAATCGGTGCCTCTGGCTTCATTAACGGTACAGCTTGTCGCTGCATGTTTGCACCCATCAACGCACGGTTGGAGTCATCATTTTCTAAGAATGGGATACAAGCAGTCGCTGCAGAAACTACCTGCTTTGGTGATACATCCATATAATCAATGTTTTCACGTGGTACAGCTGTGTTTTCACCACGGAAACGCGCAATTACTTCTTCATCCATAAAGTGACCAGTCTCATCTAATCTAGCATTTGCCTGTGCCACAACATAATTGTCTTCTTCATCAGCTGTTAAGTAATCAATTTGAGCTGTTACCAAACCGGTATCTGGGTCAACCCGACGATACGGTGTTTCAATAAAGCCAAATTTATTTACTTTTGCATAACTCGAAAGTGAGTTAATCAATCCAATGTTCGGTCCCTCAGGTGTTTCAATTGGACACATACGACCATAGTGTGAATAATGTACGTCACGCACTTCAAAGCCAGCACGTTCTCGCGTTAAACCACCAGGCCCTAAAGCAGACAAACGACGCTTATGCGTAAGTTCCGCAAGTGGATTCGTTTGGTCCATAAATTGCGAAAGCTGTGAACTACCGAAAAACTCTTTAATCGATGCAATTACTGGACGTATATTAATTAACTGTTGCGGTGTTACGCTTGATGTATCTTGAATTGACATACGCTCACGAACAACGCGTTCCATTCGAGATAGTCCGATACGGAATTGATTTTGTAACAACTCTCCTACTGAACGGAGGCGACGGTTACCAAGATGGTCGATATCATCTGTATCGCCAACACGATGTAATAGATTAAAGAAATAACTAATGGAAGCCAAAATGTCAGCTGGAGTTATATTCTTAATGCTTTTTTCTATAGCAGCATTACCTATTACATTTAATTCACGTTCACCACTAGGATCTGTTGGATCAATAATTTTAATTGACTGAAGCGTTATCGGATCCTCTAGTACTCCTTCATTTGGCTCAACAATATGCTCGCCAACTTTATCTTCCTCTTTTTCTAAATAAGGAATAATTTTATTCAATAGTTTCCGCTCTAATTTATCACCTTTTTGTGCAAGAACCTCTCCAGTTTCCTGGTCAACAATTGGTTCTGCAAGAACTTGATTAAATAGGCGGTTTTTAATGTTAAGTTTCTTGTTCATTTTGTAACGACCAACATGCGCTAAGTCATAACGCTTTGGATCGAAAAAGCGAGAAACCAATAAGCTTTTTGCGTTTTCGACTGTCGGTGGTTCACCCGGGCGAAGTCGCTCATAGATTTCTAACAATGCCTTTTCGGTTGTTTCTGTATTATCTTTATCTAAGGTGTTTTTTAAGTATTCGTTTTCGCCTAGTAGATCAATAATCTCTTGATCTGTACTAAAGCCAAGAGCACGTAAAAGCACAGTAATAGGCAATTTACGCGTACGATCAATACGAACATAAGCTACGTCTTTTGCATCCGTTTCAAATTCTAACCATGCACCACGGTTAGGAATCACAGTTGCAGTAACGCCTCTTTTTCCGTTTTTATCAATTTTTTCATTATAATAGACACTTGGTGAACGAACGAGCTGTGAAACAATAACGCGTTCAGCTCCATTAATGATAAACGTACCTGTGTCTGTCATGAGCGGGAAATCTCCCATGAAAACTTCTTGCTCTTTTACTTCACCGGTTTCATTATTGATTAAACGAACCTTCACGCGAAGCGGAGCATTATACGTCACATCTCGATCCTTTGATTCATCTACAGGATATTTTGGTTCCTCTAGACTATAATCAACGAACTCTAGTGATAGATTACCTGTGAAATCTTCAATTGGTGAAATATCCTTAAACATTTCTTTCAAACCTTCTTCTAAGAACCATTGATAAGAAGCGGTTTGAATTTCGATTAGATTTGGTAATTCTAACACCTCGCTGATGCGTGCATAGCTCCTGCGTTGGCGGTGCCGTCCATACTGAACTAGTTGACCTGTCAACTGCTTCACCCCTCAAATCCTGCATTTTCATACGAATAGTGTATCGTATAAAAATGGCTATTATATTAGAAAAACAAACTATAGTTATAGTGTGCTTTTCGAATCTTAACAACGTCAAACAACTTTTTCATCGGAAATAAAACTCATGGAGTCGGAGAGCTTACATGATAACTGCCTTCAGTGTATCTATAAAGTTGCAATTTCCTAACAGTGCAAAAAATCAACTGTTTAAGCAAATTCTTACACAATTGATTAAAATATTTCTTCTAACGCATTAAAAGAAAAAAAGGTTTTTTGAGAAAAAAACCCATAGTGTTAAATTTTTTACTTTACCATTGTCTCCCAATACCGATGAAATATACGTTTCTTTTAAATAGAAATTCTTCTTGACAAAGAAAGTCCATCTTAGCATTTTATTATAATATCATAAGAGAATTACAAGGTCAAACATTAATAGCTTTTTAGAAAAATTGGCTTATCGCCAGGCTTTAATGGCGAAAGCCTTAGTTGCCCTTATACTGTAATCCTCAAAATTTTATACTTTCTTACAGTGCAAGATAAAATAACCTTTATCCTTCGCTACAACTTCGACATTCCCAAAAACATTCATTAATTTTTCTTTAGCTGAAGGGGCCCCTTGTTTTTTTTGTATAACTACCCAAAGCTCTCCCTGATCGGCTAAAAATTGCTTACTTTCTTCTAACATTGCGTGAACAACTTTCTTACCCGCTCTAATCGGTGGATTGGTAACGATAGATGCAAAAGTGTAATCAGTTAGATTTGAATATCGGTCACTCATTACAATTTCCACATTGTTAATCTTGTTTTGCGCAGCATTCTGTTCCGCAAGCTTAATTGCTCGTTCATTTACATCTGCCAACATTACTTGACGCCCAGGATAAGATCCCGCAATTGCAATACCAATCGGACCGTAACCACATCCGATATCCAGAATAGCCCCCGGTATCGTCGGTTCAACAAATTTTGTGATCAAAAAACGCGAGCCATAATCCACTTCATCCTTTGAAAAGACACCAACATCACTTGTAAATGCGTATTCTTTTCCTCTTAATTGATAATTCCATGTCTTGGGTGAACTTAAAGATTGGGGTTTTTGTGAAAAGTAATGCTCAGACATCTAAAGCACCTACTTTGTTGTGTATTTTAGAGAAGATAATAGAGAGCCCGACGTATACGACGGGCTCTCTTTATATAAAATTACTTAACTTCTACAGATGCGCCTGCTTCTTCAAGCTTACCTTTAACTTCTTCAGCTTCTTCTTTTGAAACGCCTTCTTTGATAGCTTTAGGTGCGTTATCTACTAGATCTTTTGCATCCTTAAGTCCAAGACCAGTGATTTCGCGTACTGCTTTAACTACTTTGATTTTTGAAGCTCCAGCACTTTCAAGAACTACATCAAATTCAGTTTTCTCTTCAGCCGCTTCTGCTCCAGCTCCACCTGCTACTGCAACTGGTGCTGCCGCTGTTACGCCGAATTCTTCCTCGATTGCTTTAACTAAATCATTTAATTCTAAAACTGACATTTCTTTTACTGCTTCAATAATTTGTTCTTTAGTCATGATTTAAATCCTCCTAATTTCATATGGTTTTATTTAATCGTAAAGCTATATTGCTAAATGCAATATTATGCTCCTTGTTCTTCCTTTTGTTCTGCGATAGCTTTCGTTGCATATGCCAAATTGCGGATAGGTGCTTGTAGTACACTTAGTAGCATAGAAACAAGACCATCGTAGTTTGGAAGTTCTGCAAGTTCACTTAATTGCTCAAGTGTTGCTACCTTACCTTCAATAACGCCACCTTTAATTTCAAGTGCGTCATGAGATTTAGCAAAATTGCTCAAGATCTTAGCTGGCGCTACTACATCATCCTTACTGAATGCGATAGCAGTTGGTCCAACTAATGTATCGCTCAACTCTGTTAATTCCGCTTGTTCAACAGCACGACGTGTCATTGTGTTTTTGTACACTTTGAAGTCGATACCTTCTGCGCGTAGCTGTTTACGAAGTTCTGTAACTTCAGCAACATCAAGGCCACGATAATTAACTAGTACAGTTGATTGGCTATTTTGAAACTTATCAGCGATTTCTTGAACAACCTGCTTTTTTGACTCGATAACTTTTGACATTGTTCCACCTCCTGTTAAAAATCATCATTATACCGGACATTGAAAAGCGTAAGCGTCTTGTTTACCCCCGAAAAGCTTAAGTCGAGCCTCTATGTGACGTTCTTTGTCACAAAGAGGATTGACTTAAGACCTAGAGGGGGTAGACGCTGAAGCTAGACATTCGAAAAGCGTAAGCGTCTGTTAAGACAAGAAAAACCTCCATGCAGACATGGAGGTTTTATATACAATTAATAATCATAGTTAGATTATCGTTTGCTTTTAACACCTCGGCAGGAAATTAAGCGATCTCTCGCACCTACTGTCTACGGTACAACGTATTCATTTATATAACGAGTTACAGTATATCTGATCCCGCTCAAAAAGTCAACATTTAATTAGCGACGTGCGTATTCAGAAACATCAACTTTTACACCAGGTCCCATTGTAGAAGTTACAGATACATTGCGCATATAAACACCTTTTGAAGATTGTGGTTTAATCTTTACAAGTGTTTCTGTAATTGCTACAAAGTTTTCAAATAGCTTTTCATCATCAAATGAAAGCTTACCAATTGGAACATGAATGTTAGCTGACTTATCTACACGATATTCCACTTTACCAGCTTTAATATCGTTAACAGCTTTTTCAACTTCAAACGTTACAGTTCCTGTTTTAGGGTTAGGCATTAAACCTTTTGGTCCTAAAACACGTCCAAGTTTACCAACTTCAGCCATCATGTCTGGAGTCGCAACGATAACGTCGAAATCAAACCATCCTTGGTTAATTTTGTTGATCATGTCTTGGTCACCAACGTAGTCAGCACCAGCTGCTTCAGCTTCTTTTGCTTTATCACCTTTAGCGAATACTAATACACGTTGTGTTTTACCAGTACCGTGCGGCAATACCATTGCACCACGGATTTGTTGGTCAGCTTTCTTCGGATCAACACCCAAACGGAAAGCTACTTCAACAGTTTCGTCGAAATTTGCACGAGAAGCTTTCTTTACTAAAGCAATAGCTTCTTTTACATCATAATATTTAGTACGATCAACAAGCTTAATTGCTTCTTGATACTTTTTTCCTTTTTTAGCCATTTTGTTTCCTCCTCAGGTTGTGGTTTATAGCGGTAATACCTCCCACTTATAAAAGCCAAGACAGCTTTTACAAAAGCATACCCAGACATCCATTTATACAAGATGTCACATATTCACGAAAAAGGTTGCGAGAAATGGAATCCCACTATCGCAACCAAGCTCGTCTAGAAGCTATAAGGTATTAGTCTTCAATTGTAATACCCATGCTTCGCGCAGTTCCTTCAACCATGCGCATCGCTGCTTCTACATCAGCGGCGTTTAGGTCAGGCATTTTTGTTTCTGCAATTTCTTTTACTTTATCGCGTTTAACAGTAGCGACTTTATTACGATTTGGTTCACCAGAACCAGATTCGATACCAGCTGCTTTTTTCAGTAATACTGCAGCAGGTGGAGTTTTTGTAATAAATGTAAATGAACGGTCTTCAAATACCGAGATTTCAACCGGGATAATCATACCAGCTTGATCTTGCGTACGAGCATTAAATTCTTTACAAAATCCCATGATATTCACACCTGCTTGACCTAATGCTGGTCCTACTGGTGGTGCTGGATTTGCTTTACCAGCTGGAATTTGTAGTTTTACAATCTTAATTACTTTTTTAGCCACGAGACACACCTCCTTAAAGTCCGTGATGTGGTAATAGGGTTATACCCTCCCACTCAATATTAGCCATTTCCCTCTATTTCGAGGACATAAATAACAAAAGAATTTTAGCATGAAATAGAAAAGATTGCAAGTTGTATTAATAGACTTTTGCTGTTTTCAAAATGATTGTCGTTTTTATAGCGTACTACCGCTACGGAAAAACACTTCGCTTTCGGGGCCACAGAAAAAGTGGTGGATTTGAAAACTTTTACCTTTCACCTTTACTTAGCATCTTGAATATACGGAGACTCCTCGGGAAGTAAGAGATCGGCGAGACCCCGCAGGACAAGGGATGCTTCCCAGAAAAGACATCGCACGCAGAAAAAGTGCTTTTCTTTTTCAAGGAGTCTTCATGTTTTTCCTACGCTAGTATACTATTCACATATTTCCAAACTAGTCCTTCTCAAAAAAGCAGCCCGTATTTACTTAGACTCTTTATAAGAGAAAAATATATGGAAAATACTTAAAGCAACGGTATCTACATAACACCGTTTTACAATTTCTCTATTTGTGAAAAGTCGAGTTCAACAGGTGTTTCTCTACCAAACATATTTACGTGAACCTTAACTTTTTGCTTGTCCATATCAATATGTTCGATCGTTCCTGTAAAGTTTGCAAACGGTCCATCGTTTACACGTACATTTTCTTTTAGATCAAAGTCAATTTGCGTAACCGCTTCTGTAACACCCATCCGCTTCAGAACAGTTTCTACTTCGTCAGGCAATAATGGTGTTGGCTTTGAACCATGGCCACTAGAACCAACAAATCCTGTTACCCCTGGAGTATTCCGAACAACATACCAGGAATCATCCGTCATAATCATTTCGGTCAGAACATAGCCAGGAAAGAATTTCTTTTTCGAAACCTTTTTCTTCCCATTTTTAATTTCCGTTTCTTCGTCTTCAGGAACAATTACACGAAAGATTTTGTCTTCCATACCCATTGTGTCTACACGTTTTTCCAAATTCGTTTTTACTTTGTTTTCATACCCAGAATAAGTATGAACGACATACCAATTTTTCTCCATTTGAACAGGACAAATTTCTTGCCCTTCCCTCCCTTTATATGAAGTTTGCACCCATCGTTTCTTTATTAGGAAACTTGGCTTTTCGCAAAGATTTAATGACGAAAGCCTTAGTTGCCCAAAAGAAATGGAGGGCATTTTTATAACTATCAAGACAACATCCGAACATATATTAGAAAACTTGGCTTTTCGCCAAGCCTTTATGGCAGAAGCCTTAGTTGCACTTATGCAGTAAGAAGAGATTTATACTTTCTTACCTGCCATAAAAGATAAATTTCTACAATATTAAAAAACCCGTAAGATCGGGTTTTTTTCGAAAAACGTTATTAATTTCCATTATAGCATAACTTTAGCCTTATTATTCAAAAAATGTATTTAAAATTTGTGTAATCCCAAGATCTACTACTGCAAAGAACACTGCTACAAAAATAACAGTTGTAATAACAGTAATTGTATAACTAGTTAGCTCTTTCCCTTTTGGCCAGCTAACTTTCTTCATCTCACGTGATACATTCTTTAAAAATTTAAAAACATTCATGGTAGTACCCCCAAACTATACCCGAAGGATGCTCTTATTTCGTTTCACGGTGCAGTGTATGTTTCCCACATGTTTTACAATACTTACGAACTTCCAAGCGGTTAGATTGTGTGGATACATTCTTATTAGTCGAATAGTTTCTACTTGAACATTCTGCACACGCTAAAATGATCTTTTTCGTCATTCTATCACCCCGTAACTAGGGTTTTGTCACTTCTAATAATGTAGCATTGTTACATTATTGTGTCAATGCTTGTCTATAATGTTATTTCTCTAGATTCTATTAATTGTTCGAATTTCCGTTTAACCCTTTGCAATGCATTATCTATCGATTTTACATGGCGCTTTAATTCAACAGATATTTCTTGATAGGATTGACCATCTAAATACAAGTGTAGTGATTTTTTCTCTAATTCGCTTAATAATTCAGACAATTTAGATTCCATGTCAGCGAATTTTTCACGATTTACGAGTAATTCTTGCGGATCAATTGCTTTTGAACCCGCAATAATATCTAATAATGTTCGATCAGATTCTTCATCATATACTGGTTTATCAAGAGAAACATATGAATTAAGTGGTATGTGTTTCTGTCGTGTAGATGTTTTTACTGCTGTAATAATTTGTCTAGTAATACATAGTTCGGCAAATGCTTTAAATGATGATAGCTTGTCCGAGTCAAAATCACGGATCGCTTTATAAAGACCTATCATACCTTCTTGTACAATATCCTCTTTATCAGCACCAATTAAAAAGTATGTCCGCGCTTTGGCCCGTACAAAATTTTTATATTTATGGATTAGAAAATCGAGTGCACGGCTATCACCTTGATGGATTAATTGAATAATCGCATCATCATCAAGCATGTTTAAGTTATCGTTTTCTGTCTCTACCTGCTTGACACTCACAAAAAGACCTCCCGACCGAAACCCTGTCAATATAGAAATATTATACAGTAAGCCTTTCCATATCGTCAATAACAATTGCTATTAGAGAGCGCACCATATCGGCGTTCTGGGCCTCTATTTGTTGCCACGGCGCCACTTTTCGAATTTTTCTAAAATATCATCGGGAAGTGGAATTTTAATTTGTTTTTTTGCCAGTTCATGTTGTTTAATTGTCCGCTCTATTTCCACTTCCATATCTAACAATTCAATCTGTAACTCACGTGCGGACTTCCGTAATGCCCCTCTTCCAAATATAGTTCGTTGCTCCGCATAATCAGACGTAGCAACATAGACGTGATTCACCACATTTTTTAGTTCTTTAACAATCTTTTCGATTCGCTCATCCGCTGTCTCATTTTCTTTTGTATAAATAATCTCAACTTTTGATTCTTTTAACTTACTCGCTATGCCTGGAACATAATATGCATCAAAAACAATGATTACCCGGTATCCAGTATAGGCTTTATACTCTGCCATTTTTTCAATCAAACGATTTCGTGCGTGTTCTAAGTCAATATCCTTCAACTGGTTTAACTCTACCCAATCACCAATTATGTTATATCCGTCCACAACTAGTACATCCATCATCTATTCACCAAAGGGAAACCTTTTACGAAATACTTCATAAAGCAATAGACTACATGCTACAGACGCGTTTAGGGAAGAAACTTTTCCTTTCATTGGTAAACTTACAGTCCAATCACACTTTTCTTTAACAAGGCGACTTATCCCTTTTCCTTCGTTACCTATAACTAGTCCGAGAGGCATTGTCCCATCCAATGCTCGATAATCTTCCGTCCCTTCCGCAGCAGTTCCCACAACCCATACATTTCTTTCTTTAAGTTCATCAATTGTTGTAGCGATATTTGTCACTCGTGCGACAGGAATATGTTCAATCGCACCAGCTGATGTTTTGGCAACGGTAGCAGTAAGTCCAACAGAACGCCTCTTAGGAATAATTACGCCATGTGCACCCGTAGCATCAGCTGTTCGTAGAATAGAGCCTAAATTATGAGGATCTTCAAGCTCGTCCAATATGATAAAGAATGGAGACTCGTCTCTGGATTCCGCAATTTGGAACAAATCATCTAACTCTGCGTATTGATAGGAAGCAACATACGCGACTATCCCTTGGTGATTTCCTTCTACTAGTTGATCCAGTTTTGTTTTCGGCACCTTTTGCACAATTGTATTCGCAGCCTTTGCTAGTTGATTTGCTTTTTTACTTGCGTTTATATTTAGTTGATCCGATATCAACACTTTGTTAACAGAGCGTCCCGAGGTCAAAGCTTCGAATACTGGATTCTTGCCAATAATTATTTCTTGGTCCATTTTATTCACTCCCTTCTTCAATAAAATAAATCGCTTTTTTTAACAACTCTTCTAGTCGTTCTTCATTTTTTTGCAAATGATGGTAACCTAGTAATGCTTCAAAAGCCGTGCTATAACGATAGGTTTGCACACTTGAATTTTTAGGAATGGATCCAGACTTAGCATTTCTACCTCGTGCAACAATTCGTTTTTCTTCCTCTGACAATAAATTCATTTCTAGCCAGTGCAAGATGACCTTAGCTTGTCCTTTAGCTGAGACAAAAGTAACCGCCTTTTTATGAAGGTTATTCGGTTTCACTTGTCCTGAGTGAATCAAATGCTCCCGAACACGCACTTCATAAACAGCGTCACCCATGTATGCAAGCGCTAGACTCTTCAGTTGTTTTACATCCAAATCCATTCATTAACCTCTTTTCCAACGCGGCCCTTGTGCAGTATCCTCTAGCATAATATTTTTTTCTTTCAACAAATCCCGGATTTCGTCTGCACGAGCGAAATTACGGTTCTTACGCGCTTCAGTACGTTCTTGAATTAGCGACTCAATTTCATCATCAAGCAATGTTTCTTCTTTTTCAATTTGAATCCCCAGTACCGACAAGATTGTAGAAATTTTATCCTGAAATTCTTCGATCACCTTTGTGGATGTTTGCTTTGATTGCAAATAAACATTTGCATCTTTTGCCAAATCGAATAGAACCGAGATAGCATTCGCGGTATTGAAATCATCATCCATCGCTACTTCAAAAGCCTGTTGCTGCTGCGCAATTTTTTCTAACCATTCATTTATTTCATTGTCCAGATTTGTACTTGATTTCTTTCGATGCGCTAAATTTTCATACGCATTTTGAATTCGTTCATAACTATTTTTGGCTGCTTCTAATAGTTCTTCGCTAAAATTTATCGGATTACGATAATGAACACTTAGCATGAAAAATCGAATAATCTGCGGGTCATGTTGTTCAATTAATTCTCTCGTTAAGACAAAATTACCGAGAGATTTCGACATTTTTTCATTGTCAATATTAATATACCCATTATGCATCCAATACTTTGCAAATGATGCTCCGTTATTAGCTTCTGATTGAGCAATTTCATTTTCATGGTGTGGAAACGTCAAATCCTGCCCGCCTGCATGAATATCTATTGTTTCTCCAAGGTATTTTTTAGCCATTGCCGAGCATTCAATATGCCAACCGGGACGACCTTGCCCCCACGGTGAATCCCATGCAATTTCTCCATCCTTTGCCTTTTTCCAAAGCGCAAAATCAAGTGGGTCTTCTTTTTTCTCACCAATTTGAATACGTGCACCTGAACGAAGCTCATCAATTGATTGATGCGATAGTTTTCCGTATCCCTCAAAGGAACGAGGTTTAAAGTAGACATCTCCATCAACCTCATATGCGAAGCCTTTTTCAATTAATGCAGCAATAAACGTAATAATATCATCCATTGTGTCTGTAACACGCGGATTGTATGTTGCTTTCTTCACACCGAGTGCTGTAATGTCTTCCAAGTACGCATCGATAAAACGATTCGTTAGTACAGAGATTTCTTCACCCAATTCATTAGCTGTCTTAATAATTTTATCATCGACATCAGTGAAGTTTAAGACATAGTCTACTGCAAACCCTTTATATTCTAAATAACGGCGAACGGAATCAAAAACAATTGCTGGCCTAGCATTTCCAATGTGAATATAGTTATAGACGGTTGGTCCACAAACGTACATACTAACCTTACCTTCTTCAAGTGGTATAAACGGTTCTTTTTCTCGCGTTAACGTATTATAGATTTTGATTGTCATGTGATTTCCCCTCTTTCAATTTGGCTACTTCAGCGGTTAACAACCGAATTTCCGTTTCTAATTGATTACACCGGTCTGATACAGGGTCCGGTAACTTATGATGATCCAGGTCTCGCCTTACTTTTTCTCCATTTTGCACAACGACACGTCCTGGAATACCGACAACTGTAGAGTTTTCTGGTACATCATGTAACACGACAGATCCCCCGCCAATTTTTGAATTTTCGCCAATAACAATGGATCCTAATACCTTTGCTCCAGTCGCTATTAATACATTGTCTCTTATTGTCGGGTGACGCTTTCCTTTTTCCTTCCCTGTTCCTCCAAGAGTCACACCTTGATAAATTGTTACATTATTTCCTATTTCACATGTTTCACCGATAACCACACCCATTCCGTGGTCAATAAAAAACCTTTTCCCAATTACTGCTCCTGGATGAATTTCAATTCCGGTAAAGAACCGGTTAATTTGAGAAATGACTCGTGCGATAAAAAATAAATTTCTTTTATAAAAAGTATGTGCAATTCGATGAGACCATATTGCATGTAGTCCAGAATAGGTTAAACATACTTCAAAATACGTCCTTGCTGCAGGATCCTGTTCGAACACCACATCCATATCTTCTTTCATTCGCTTAAATAAACCCATTATCAGCACCTCCCTTAGGTAAAATAAATGTTTATATTGTTATAGACAAAAAATCGTAAACTGCGAACTAGTAATGGTGACCAAGAACCGCTCGGTAACGGACACAGAAGCCCTTATTTTTACTTTTCGGGCATGCTTTATGGGTCTAGCGGACTCAGGGTGCCTTATTTAGGTAAAAACAGGTTGAAATCAGGCTTTTTTTACTAAATAAGGGCTCCTGTGTCCGCGAACAACCACATTTGCTCCAATTTTGCTTGAATAAGGGTTCTGGTGTCCGCTAAATTCCACTTCGCTACTAGTAGACATATGTTTCATTAATAAGTTCTTAGGGTAACAGCAACGTTGATTTCCGCTGCGGGCAGTCGCGCACCTTAGGGCGGTTGGTGAGCCTCCTTGCCCCGGCAAGGGGTATGCCGCCGTTGTCCGCAAAGGACGGTTTTAGTCGGCCTTCCTTACTTAACGCACTCCGGGGTCTCACCTATGCCTATTAATCCCGCAGGACAAGGAAAGCTTCCCTGAAAAGGCATCGCACGAAGAAAAAGTGCTTTTCTTTTTCAAGGAGTCGACTGCCCTCCACTCCAATCAACTGCCATATAAAAGAAAAAAGAGTTATGAGCTCAACTCCAGCGGAGGGAAAACACGGAGACTCCCGCGGAAAGCGTAGTGTTTTTCCACAGCGGTCAACACTAATCATAAACTTTCCACTAGTTCGCATTTTCCTTCACCGAAGTTAATTAAATTCAAATTTACGAAACTGTTGAAAATAAAAAAACGTCCCTGTGTATGACTATACACAGAGACGCTGATGGCGCGGTTCCACTCTGTTTGGGGCAAATTTGCCCCCAACTTTGTCTCTTATAACGGAAGAGTACCGCTGTTATATACTAGTTTCCATAACAGACTCAAAGGTGCATTTCGAAAACTTCACTTAAAGTCACTTTCAGCCGATGATGACTCTCTCTAAATAAGCCAGCGGTTTTCTACTTCTCCTTATCAACGTTCAATATTGTATTATTACTATATTACAAATCGAATGGAATGTGAACAATTTAAGCTTTTAACTCACGAAGAATTTCATCAAGCCGCTTTACAATCACATCTTTACCTAATAATTCAATTGCCATAGGTAATTCTGGACCATGTGTTTGTCCAGTTGTTGCAACACGTATTGGCATGAATAAATTTTTTCCTTTTTGCTTCGTTTCTTTCTGCGTTTCTTTAATTGCCGCTTTAATTGTATCTTTGTTAAATTCATCTAGGTGAATAAGTTTGTCAGTATATACCTGTAGCACTTCCGGTACCTGCTCTCCATGAAGAACCTCCATAGCTTCTTCATCATAGGCAATTTTTTCTTGGAAGAACATTTCAGTTAATTCAACAATTTCGGCACCGTAGCGAAGCTGTTCCTCGTATAAAGAGATTACACTCTCTGCCCAAGCTCTTTGCTCATCATTCATATCGCTTGGTAAACGACCTGCATCCACTAAGTGTGGTAAAGTAAGCTGAACAATTGCATCATGATCTAATGTTTTAATGTATTGATTGTTCATCCACTTTAACTTTTGTGGATCAAAAATAGCAGCAGAAGTAGAAAGTCGCTCTGGATCAAATATTTCAATTAGTTTTTCTTTATCGAAAATCTCTTCTTCACCGACAGGAGACCATCCAAGTAACGTAATGAAATTGAACATCGCTTCTGGCATGTATCCCATATTATGATACTGCTCAATAAACTGTAAAACGTGTTGATCCCGCTTACTTAGCTTTTTACGTTCCTCGTTTAGGATCAATGTCATATGACCAAATTGAGGGGGCTCCCAACCGAATGCATCATAAATCATCATTTGCTTTGGTGTATTGGAGATATGCTCTTCTCCACGTAAGATATGTGTAATTCGCATCAAATGATCATCAATTGCTACCGCAAAGTTGTAGGTTGGAATTCCATTCTTTTTAACAATGACCCAATCACCAAAATCACTTGATTCAAAGTTAATTTCTCCCCTAACAATATCGTTAAACGTATATGTTTTGTTTGTAGGAACACGCATCCGAATGCTCGGCTTACGTCCTTCTTGTTCAAATGCAGCAATTTCCACTTCGGACAGATTACTATGTGCGCCAGAATACTTTGGAACTTGTCCATTGGCTTTTTGTTCCTCACGCTCTGCGTCCAGCTCTTCTTCCGTCATGTAGCATTTATAAGCTAATCCACGCTCTAAAAGTTCATTGACATATTTTGAATAAAGATCTAAGCGCTCCATTTGACGATATGGTCCATAGTCGCCACCCACATCAGCACTTTCATCCCACTCAATACCTAGCCATTTCAAAAATGATAACTGACTTTCTTCTCCACCTGCTACATTTCGTTTATCGTCAGTATCCTCTATTCGAATGATGAATTTACCACCAAAGTGTTTAGCATATAAATAGTTAAATAATGCTGTTCGCGCATTTCCAATATGTAAATGACCTGTTGGACTTGGCGCGTATCGTACACGGACATCGTTTGTCATGATGTTACCCCTTCCACCGCTATTTTTTATAAATCGACGTACATCAAAAAGCGATAACACAATATGTTATCACTTTTTGTTTCCTTTTTATGTTATACCGTTTTTACTGTGCTTTTTCAAGTAATTTTGGTTTTGCGAAAATCATTCTTCCTGCAGAAGTTTGAAGAACACTTGTTATTAATACCTCAATTGTCTTCCCAATATAATTTCGGCCTTCTTCTACAACAATCATTGTTCCGTCATCCAAGTATGCAATTCCCTGGTTTTGTTCTTTACCGTCTTTAATAACTTGAACCATCAATTCTTCTCCAGGTAGTACAACTGGTTTAACAGCATTTGCTAAGTCATTAATATTTAGTACATGGACTCCCTGGAAATCACAAACTTTATTTAAATTAAAATCATTCGTTACGACTATACCATCAATTACTTTAGCTAATTTAATTAATTTACTATCAACTTCTTGAATGTCTTCAAAATCACCTTCATAAATCTCTACATTCACTGGAATTTCTTTTTGAATACGGTTCAATACATCTAAACCACGTCGGCCTCTATTTCTTTTTAACACATCAGATGAATCCGCGATGTGTTGCAATTCTCCTAAAACAAACTGCGGAATAACAATTGTCCCTTCTAAAAAGCTAGTTTGACAAATATCAGCTATTCGACCGTCAATTATGACACTAGTATCAAGAATCTTTGCTTTAGGTTGTACTTTTTCAGTAACTTCTGGTCCGTCTGTCTTTTTACGATCTCGATCTTTTCGGTTAACCGTCAATAATGTTAAAAACTCATCACGACGTCTGAAGCCAACCTGAAACCCAAAGTAACCTAAGAAGAAAGTTAAAAACAGCGGAATGACTTGTGAAACTAGTTGAATCTGAATATCTGTTAATGGAATATTGATCAAAAATGCAATTACCAATCCAATGATTAATCCTAAACTACCAAAAAATAAATCACCGACAGGAACCTTGATGAGCGCATCTTCAGTCCACCGTAGAAAACCTACGATATAATCTGTTGCCCAATACGTGATAAAAAATAAAATAATTGCACCTAGCAATAATCCCAAATACGGGGATGTAACCCAAGCAGAGTCTGTAAAGTTTAATAATGTAATAATATCCGGAATATATAAATACCCTATGGTACCTCCTGCAATTAAAAAAAATAAATGCACAATTTTTTTCAGCACCACGTTCACCTCCTGTCATTTAGTATTACCTATTTTCACAAGAAATAACCACTGAATCACGCTATGACTAGCATTTTCTATATTTAAAGAATAGCATAACAGTTATTTTCAGTCAATTTAGCAAAAATAAAATTTTACCACAATAGTACTTAAGTGTCAATTTGTATTATTTTGGAAGAAATCCTTATCATCCCATGTCTAGCTCCTGCGCCTAGCGCCTAACAAATAGTTAGTCAGTATGAACGTAGGGAAAACAACCCTACTTTTCACGTGCCTATCTATTTGTACGTCGCTGAACAGTCGCTTGCGCTTTTCGTGTCTAGCTCCTGCGCCTAGACACTCGAGTCATAAGCAGTCCGGTTTCGTGTGGTAATCTCACCCACACTGCAACGTTCTGCTTATGCTTTTCGTGTCTTTCAAGGCGCTTGCGCTTTTCTAGTTCCATTTACCTGGAAACTCCGATTTGTAGTGCTTCTTGCACAGTATCTACACCAATAACTTGAATGGAAGCTGGTGGTGTCCATCCTTCTAGATTCTTTTTTGGACAAATGACACGTTTAAAACCAAGTTTAGCCGCTTCTTGCACCCTTTGTTCAATTCGTGAAACTCGTCTGATTTCTCCAGTTAAACCAACTTCGCCGACAAAAATATCATCCGGTTTTGTTGGTTGATCACGAAAACTAGAAGCAATACTTACTGCTATGGCTAAATCAATTGCTGGTTCATCCAATTTCACTCCACCCGCTACCTTGACATAGGCATCCTGCGTTTGAAGCATCAAACCAACTCGCTTTTCTAAAACAGCCATTAGCAGTGGTACACGGTTGTTATCTATTCCCGTTGCCATTCGCCTCGGATTACCAAAGCTTGTAGGCGAGATCAATGCCTGAATTTCCACTAAAACAGGTCTTGTTCCTTCCATCGATGCCACAACAGTAGATCCAGCAGCACCCTGTGAACGTTCTTCTAGAAAGATTTCAGAAGGATTCATAACTTCTCTTAGTCCTTCTTCTTTCATCTCAAAGATGCCCATTTCATTCGTACTTCCAAAACGATTCTTTACCCCACGCAGAATTCGGTACGTATGATGACGCTCACCCTCGAAATATAATACCGCATCCACCATATGCTCGAGTAAACGTGGACCTGCAATGGAACCTTCTTTTGTTACGTGACCAACAATGAATATTGGTATTCCATTTGATTTGGCAAGTTTCATTAATTCACTTGTACATTCACGAACCTGTGAAACACTTCCAGGTGCACTAGTAACTTCTTCTCGGAATATCGTTTGGATTGAATCAATCACGACAAAAGAAGGTTTTAATTGAGTGACTTGATTAGATATATCGTATAAATTTGTTTCTGCTAGCACGTATAGTAAATCGGATTTGATTCCTAATCGATCTGCACGTAGCTTCGTTTGCTTAGCTGACTCTTCACCAGATATATATAAGACTGGTAACTGCTTGTCTGCTAATTGGGAAGAAATCTGCAGAAGTAATGTTGATTTCCCAATTCCCGGGTCCCCGCCAATTAATACGAGTGAGCCTGGGACTACTCCGCCGCCAAGAACGCGATTAAATTCCTTCATTTGCGTTGTGATTCGTGGTTCTTTATCTGATTCTATTGATGTTATTTTTTCTGGTTTACTTTGCAGATTTGAAATGCTTCCACCCGTATGGCGATTTGCTTTACCTGTAATCTCTACTTCTTCTACGAACGTATTCCAATTATTACAGCCAGGGCATTTGCCCATCCATTTGGCAGACTCATAGCCACATTCCTGGCATACAAACTTTGTCTTACGTTTTGCCAAAATGATTCATTCCTTTCAAACCTATACCTCTATTGTATACGAATTAACCCGTCCAAAGGTTACAGGTTTCTATCAAATTTATAAACTTTTTTCCACAGATATGCCACATATCTAGTTTATCATGGCTTTTCAATTTAGAAAGAAGGTAAAAAGCTAGAAGGATGCACCCTTCTAGCTTTTTACCTTTATCTTTTTAGCTATTTTTAACTTTTCTACGGTAAAACGATAAATTCACCTTTATTATTTAGACCAATTTTTACTTTTTCACCTTTTGCAATCGTTTCTTTAAGCAGTTCTTCAGAAAGCAAATCTTCTACATTTTTTTGGATGGAACGTCGCAATGGCCGCGCTCCATACTCTGGATCAAAACCATCATTTGCGATTTTATCTAAAGCCTTATCCGTCAGCGTAAACTCAATCTCATTCTGCTTTAATCGTCGTTGAAGCTGTTCGATCATAAGCGTTACAATATCCTTCATATGCTTTTTCTCTAATGAATGGAACACAATAATTTCATCAATACGGTTTAAAAACTCTGGTCGGAATGCTTTTTTCATTTCTTCGGTAATCTTAGATTTCATATCATTATAATCTTGATCCCCTTCATCGAGGTTAAAGCCGACATGTTTATTTTTCTTTAATTCGCTTGCCCCAACATTGGACGTCATAATTAAAACTGTATTCCGAAAGTCTACTAGGCGGCCTTTTGAGTCGGTTAATCTTCCATCCTCTAACACTTGTAAAAGAATGTTAAATACTTCAGGGTGTGCTTTTTCAATTTCATCTAGTAACACAACAGAATATGGCTTACGGCGTACTTTTTCAGTTAATTGTCCGCCTTCTTCATATCCCACATATCCCGGAGGGGAACCGACCAAACGAGATGTAGAGTGTTTTTCCATATACTCCGACATATCTACACGAATCATTGCATCTTCATCGCCGAACATTGATTCAGCCAATGCACGCGCTAGCTCTGTTTTACCTACTCCAGTTGGGCCAAGGAAAATAAATGAACCGATTGGGCGTTTTGGATCCTTTAACCCTGCTCTTGCACGACGAATTGCTTTTGATATTGCTTTTACCGCTTCCTCTTGTCCGATAACACGATTATGAAGTGTTTCTTCCATATTTAATAATCGATCACTTTCATCCTTCGTTAATTTGGAGACAGGAACACCAGTCCAGATAGAAACAACAGCTGCAATGTCATCTACTGTAACTTCAGAGTCTTCTTGACCTTGTTTTTCTTTCCACTGATTTTTCGTTTGTTCCAATTCTTCTCTTAATTTTTGTTCTGAGTCACGTAAGGAAGCAGCTTTTTCAAAAGCCTGGCTTTGTACCGCGGCATCTTTTTCCTTACGTACTTCTTCTAGTTTCTGCTCCAAATCCTTCAAGTTCGGTGGAATAGTATACGAACGTAAACGAACTTTTGATCCTGCCTCATCAATTAAATCAATTGCCTTATCTGGTAAAAAGCGGTCGGTTATATAACGGTTTGATAAGTTAGCCGCAGCCTCGATTGCCTCATCCGTAATCGTTACACGATGGTGTGCTTCATAACGATCACGAAGTCCACGCAATATTTGAATTGTCTCGTCAAGGGTTGGTTCATCTACTTGAATTGGTTGGAAACGTCGTTCTAACGCCGCATCTTTTTCAATGTATTTGCGATATTCATCAAGAGTTGTTGCCCCGATACATTGTAATTCTCCACGGGCAAGAGATGGTTTTAGAATGTTAGAAGCGTCAATTGCTCCTTCTGCACCTCCCGCACCAATTAATGTATGAAGTTCATCAATAAATAAAATGATATTACCTGCCTGACGAATTTCTTCCATAACTTTTTTTAGTCTATCTTCGAACTCACCACGATATTTTGTACCAGCTACAACCGTACCCATATCTAAGGTCATAACTCGTTTATCACGTAATGTCTCTGGTACTTCATTATCAATAATCTGTTGGGCTAACCCTTCTGCTACCGCAGTTTTACCAACACCGGGCTCACCAACAAGCACTGGATTATTTTTAGTGCGTCGACTAAGTACCTGAATAACCCGTTCAATTTCTTTACCACGACCAATCACTGGGTCCACGTTTCCTTCTTTTGCAATCGCGGTTAAATCACGAGCAAGTGAATCAAGAGTAGGGGTGTTTGCACTAGTCGCTTGGCCTCCGCGACCTTGTCGATTTGCTTGTGACTCATTACTGCCTAACAGTTGCAATACTTGCTGACGTGCTTTGTTCAAGCTAACGCCAAGGTTATTTAAAACGCGAGCTGCAACACCCTCTCCTTCACGAATCAGGCCAAGTAAAATATGTTCTGTACCAACATAGGTATGACCGAGCTTTCTTGCTTCGTCCTGTGATAACTCCACTACCTTTTTAGCCCGAGGTGTATAATGAATAGATTGCATTGGTTGCTTCCCCACACCAATTAATTGCTCGACTTCCTGTTGGATTTTATCAATTTCAAGTCCAAGTGACTGCATTGCCTTTGCCGCAATCCCTTCTCCTTCACGAACTAATCCTAATAAAATATGCTCTGTACCAATATTGTTATGCCCTAAACGGACTGCTTCCTCTTGTGATAACGCTAATACTTTTTGTGCTCGTTCTGTAAAACGGCCAAACATCATATAGCTTTCCCTCCTACTTTTTTTCTAACTGTAAACGTTCACGAATAAGTGTTGCTCTCAACACATCCCGCTCCCCTGGGGTTAACGTTTTCTTTGCATATTGCTGTAAAAAGCCTGGCTGTGTTAAAACCATTAATTCATTAAGTATGCTTCTTGAAACATTTTTAATCATCCCTAAATCTATTCCCAATCGAACATTGGACAAACGTTTAGCAGCCTCATTCGACTCAATTACTCGACTATACTCTAAAATACCATAGGAACGATATATTCGATCCTCAAGCTGTGTACTGGATTGTTCCATTATTCTATTTCTAGCAGCTCGTTCTTGTTCGATGAGTTGTTGAACAACACTTTGCAAATCTTCGACTATATCCTCTTCCGATTTTCCAAGTGTGATTTGATTTGAAATTTGAAAAATATTGCCTACAGCTTCGCTTCCCTCGCCATATATTCCACGAACCACTAACCCTAACTGGTTTATAGCAGGAATCATACGATTAATCTGTTGGGTCAACGCTAACGCTGGCAAGTGCATCATTACGGAAGCACGCATTCCAGTTCCAACATTTGTAGGGCAGCTTGTTAAATATCCTCTTGTTTCATCGTATGCGTAATTTATTTTTTCCTCTAACCAATCATCAAACTCAAAAGCTTTCTCCAACGCCTTGTTTAATTGAAAGCCTGGAAAATAAAGCTGAATTCGAATATGATCCTCCTCATTAATCATCACGGATACTTGCTCGCTTTTAGAAATTAATGATGCTGCTGTATTAGCGTGTTTGGCTAGATGAGGGCTAATCAAATGCTTTTCTACTAGAACACGTTTTTCAATTGGTGTTAGATCTTGCATAGATACAAATTGAAAGTCCTCGTATTCCTGAAAAGACTTGTGCTCATATTCATTTTGAAAAAAGCTTTTTATGCTATCAAGTTCTTCTTCTTCAGCTATAATTGGATACGCAGCATGGGCAAAATTACGGGCCAATCGAATTCGGCTACTTAACACAATGTCACTATCTGGACCATCACAACGCATCCAAGGACTAATTGCTTCATTCATGAAATGTTGCAACGTCATTCCTGATCACCTTCTTCATCCGTTCCATGCATTCTTTTTTCTAATTCACGAATTTTATCACGTATTTCAGCTGCCTCTTCAAAAGCCTCATCTTCAATTAAATGTGCTAACTTTGCTTTATATTCATCCACTTGCTTTCTGGTGTGTAAATTCCCGCCTTGGCGCTTAGGTATTTTTCCGCTATGTTTTGTATTACCGCTATGAACCCTCCGCAAGATGGGGTCTAATCGATCGGAAAAAGTACGGTAACATTCTGCACATCCAAACTTTCCAACTCGTTTAAATTCAGAAAAATTCATTTCACATTTCGGACATTGTAATTCCTTTGTTTGATTACTTGTAGATGAATTATGAGTGCTTATTGATGACGTATCGAAATTAAAAAGTCCGGATAATAAACTATGAAGAGAATAGCCTTCTTCTGGATATGTCATATAACCTTTTTCTTTCGCACATATTTCACACAAATGAATCTCTGTTTTAGTACCATTAATGACCTGTGCAAAATGTAAGGAAGCGGGACGTTGATTACATTCTTGGCACTCCATTAGTTCCCCTCCTTTTTACGCGTTCAAATATTTTAAAGTTGTAAGCATTGCTGTAAGTACTCTTGCTCTCACTTCATCTCGAATTGGTAACTGAAATGCTAATACATTACGATCCATAACACTTATAATTAATTTTGCCTCTCTAGTGGTGATTAGTTCTTCTTCCACTAACCGATCTATAATATCTATAGACGCCTGCTGTGTAACAGTTGGGTTAATCAATTCAATAATTTCATCAATGAGTTCTGACTTTTCCTGGTACTTTATACGAATAATGCGTATATAACCCCCTCCACCACGTTTACTTTCTACTATATACCCTTTTTCCACAGTGAAGCGTGTGTTAATCACATAATTTATTTGCGATGGAACACATTGAAAGCGATCAGCAATTTCACTTCGCTTTATCTCAATAGCATCTTGTCTTGCTGCCTCTAATATCTCTTTTAAATGCTGTTCAATGATATCAGATATATTACTCAAAAGGGCTCCTCCTCGTTAATATATATGCCTCTACTTTATTGACTTTGACTATCTTTGACTTTAATTATATTATACCTATTTTAAGTAGAGATGCAAATACATTGTTCTACCCTATTTTCGCCAATAGAGACAAAATTAAAACGAAAATTAAGAATAAAAAAGCACCTAATCGATATTTCGATTCAAGTGCTTCATGCTGATGATGTATAGGAATGCAGTTTAATTACGTTCAATAACATTTTTAACCTGATCGGCTTTTGATATTTCTTCTAATAATGAAACACGATCTAAGCCCGCTGTTTGATCAATCTTTATAAAAATGTTCCGGGTGTCTTTATCCACACGTTCTATTTCAACCTTTTTAATCGTTAATTCATGCGATTCAAAGATCGATATTATGTTATTTATCTGTAGTCCTGGTAATGCAACAATTTCAATTAAATTTGAATAGACGCCTTTCTTAAACAACTTTTCAAAATTATTTAAGAAAACTAAGCTAAGAAGGATAACCAAGGTAGTAAATACTGCTGTAGCGTACATCCCAGCTCCAACCACTAAACCTAAACCAGCTACTGCCCAAATCGAAGCAGCTGTTGTTAATCCTCTTATAGTCATTCCGTTTACCATGATTGTACCAGCACCAAGAAAACCTATACCGCTTATTACATACGACGGAATTCGAGCTGGATCAAAGCGAATATTATCCGAGGACTCGATAAACGCTTCAAATCCGTACAAAGATAATACCATCATTAAACAAGCTCCAACACCAACTAGTATATGTGTTCTAAAACCTGCAGAATGATTTTTTAACTCACGTTCAAATCCAATTAGACCAGAAAGAATTAGTGCAATTAGTACTCTAAGCATAATTACAAAAAAATGTTCTCCAAATAATTGATCAATAGATTCAGCCATTTTATACACCTCTGTTATCTATATGTATTTTTCATTTTATAATATAATACTTCATTTAAATAGACAAAATGCCTACTAACCAAAATACTAAAAAAGCGAAGATCCATTTATAATGAATCTTCGCTTTACGTTTGCCTGGCGGCGTCCTACTCTTGCAGGGACAAAGTCCCAACTACCATCGGCG
>NZ_JBUZWC010000021.1:0-55982 GCF_055329585.1 Virgibacillus sp. GM2-2
AGAAAGTGTTCCAAATTAATCAGCAAAAACTGTGTCTTTCTACTTGACGGTCACAAACGCCACTCTATATCAGATTTTGAAGGGTTGTAATCAACAATTGGCATGTCTTTATTTATTGTCATTTTATGCTCCCCCTTCTTGAAAGGCTGATAAACGGTCTATTATGTCTTCTAAGGCCTTTTCAGTCTCAAATAGATGGTATTCACTACCCATTAAATCTTCTGCTAAGTAACGTTCCTTATCCGCTCTTATACGTTCTAGGTGACTCTTATGTATATCAAAAAACTCAGGTGTTGTAATAAACTTGGGGCAAAACAAGCAAGCATTAGGTTTTCTGCAATCAATAACTTTGGCCCCAATTGGCTTAGCACAAACACCATCTGGAAGCTGTGCCATTAAGCGTTTTTCAGAATCAAGTTTGTTTCCATCTTTATCAGCAATGTCTTCAGTGCTTTTTTCAATAACACCTATAAATCCAAGTTTCTTGTAGTCTTTGGTTAATCTGTCATCTCGGACTTTGGCATACAACCGTGTTGAATGCATCGATTCATGCCCTAAATACTCTTTTACTTCAAAAGGTCTCATCCCATTGTTTAATAGGTCTGTTCCGATTTGATGACGAAAATTATGATATGTCAGTACAGCTAAATTACCGTTAGAATCATTTATGTGGAACCTCTTGAGAAATTTATTTTTCAACCAGCCTCTAGCTGTTCTTTGTTCAATAAACTTATATCTTTTATTAAATGGCTGATAATACATAAAAATCTTTTCAGTATTCATTTCAGAACGAAGTTCTTGAGTTGACTTGCAAAGATAATCAACTGCTACAGCTACATCCCTGTTCACTGGTATAAACCTTTCGGTTTCATTTTTCGGACTAACAATCTCCATCAAATGCTTATTCATGAAGTCCCTGTTCATGCAATCTGCTTTCAGATTTAGAGCTTCTGCAAGTCGCACTCCAGTGTGTCTAATTACAGTAATTAAAGCCCAAAGTACAACTTCGTTTAAGTCTTCTAGAACGGGCTTAATTGTTGGTTTCCAGTGACGAAGTGAGGAATCAATAGAATTCATTACATCATCATCAATAAGCATACTTTTTAGTGTATCTTCTGTCTGAAGAGTGCGTTGCTCCGTACCATCAAAAATTTCAGAGAGAGGAAACCCATCCCATTCAAACAGTTGTCCATGTCTTATATGATGTTTTAAAGATGCGATTGTTAATGATCTTGTAGATGGACTATTTACGTTTGTCAATAGATAGTGAACAAAACCTTCTATTAACTCATATGAGATATCCTCAAATGTATCAAGCTCAATACCATAACTTTCTAAAAAATCCCAGAATACATCTAATGAATAGTTGTATCTGTGTAATGTAGAAAGCTTCAACCGACCGATTGTAATATTTTCTTTTGTTATCTTCTTAATTGTTTCTTTAAACCACTCGTTTGGTAAATGTCCAAACTCGAATGTAAAATCAGATAAATCATCACTTGAAGGAAGTACCCATTTATCTTTTCTTATATCAATAAGAGGGAGTACGTTATCCATTGGATACCACACCTTTCTTACTTGTTAAATATCTTTCGTAGGCCTTAATTTGAGTTTCTATCGAAGGCTTAGCGTATTTAGAAGTAGTTTCGATGCTTCCATGCCCTAAACGATCCTTTATGATATTCACATCAACGCCGATGTCTTGTAACTCAGAACCGTGAGTGTGCCTCAATGTGTGAGGAGTTAATTTTGTATACTTAAAGTCACATTTCGATTCAATGTCATCAAAAACTCCTTCAACAGTAGCTCTCCCAATTGGTTCGCCTAAATTCGCCCTAGAATGTGAAACGAAAATATAATCACCATCCTTATTTTCAGGACGATGATATAAAATATAATCATCTATCTCCTGCAGTAACTTAGCTGAAACGGGGGTTGTTCTCTCACCTGTTTTAAGTTGTCTATTAGGTGGTTCATTATTTCGTTCAATAAGATATACGTTTCCCGTTTTCTCGATTGGATCAGGATAGTCAAAATCATCAATTCTGAGATGTAAAAGCTCGGAAACCCTATAACCTGTTTCATAAAGTAATTTAAACATCAATCTATTACGGAACTTTAAAGACTCATTTTCATTCCATAGAGACTCTATTGCTTCGAAACACTTATCAACGTCATATTCATATAACCTCTTTTTATCACTTTTCTTTTTATGCTTTCTCCTAAAATAATTATGAAGATTCTTATCCCAATGCCTAGTGATATGTCTAAGGTATCCTTTTCTTTGAGTGTGCCAATATCCTTTTGCTTTAACTAATGGTGATTCTTCCACATAACCCCCAATAGCTTCAAAATGCCTATAAAACGATCCTAGAGTTGCTAGGTAACGAGATAATGTAGGAGGGGATACTCTTCCCCTTGTATTTCTGCTGTCAACAAACTCGATAAAACTTGATAGATGTTTTGGCTTTACCTCAAAAAACTGTAACTCTTCCTGTTCAAGCCACATATAGTAAACTTTTAAATCATTCAAGTAGCCTCTAACAGTGTTGGGTGACATTCCTTTGAGTTCCAATGCGTTAGTAAAGTTTAAAACTTCCGGATTAATTCTCATACTAGAATCAACTAATACTAAGGAATTAAGAGTCTTTTCAATCTTCATATGCTCCCCCATTTGACTAAAGGAATTAGATTCCCCTCTCAATTACTTATTAATTACAAATATTATAACACTTCTACAATACTCTAGGTACAGTTCATACATAAATTACTCATAATACTTAAAAATAACTCCCCTAATAAAACAGCCTAAGTCTCTTTATAGCAATAAAAATAGAGAAGCCAATTATTTATTAATTGGCTTCTCTAAGTAAAGAGAATTTTATTTTTGACTTCATCCAAAAAACCACTAAGTTCAATCCCCTAGTGGTTTTTTATTATTACTCTGTTACGAAAGGCAATAATGCCATTGTACGAGCACGTTTAACCGATTTTGTAAGTTTGCGCTGATACTTAGCAGATGTTCCAGTAACACGGCGAGGAAGAATTTTTCCACGCTCTGAGATGAAACGTCTTAGTAAATCAACATCTTTATAATCGATGTGTGTAATTCCATTTGCTGTGAAATAGCACACTTTACGACGCTTTGCGCGTCCACGACGAGCTGCCATTTAATTACCTCCTTAATATATTATATCTATAGAAACTCATATAAATTTATAGAACCCATCTCTCAATAATTTTAAGAGTCTAACCTATGATATATTCACCCACTAAATTAAAGGAGAAGAATGTTCCTTTTCCTTTAATTTATATTACACATAGTATAATATATTAAAGCTAGTGGTAGCCGTATTTAAACAAAGATTACTCAAGTGATAAATAAAGTACGAATAATCCACACTTAACTCTTAAAATATTACTTATAAATTACTCACTAATTAAATAGTTAATCCTTTTATAAATAAAGGCTTTAAGGATATTTACAGATTACTCACTATTACACTTTTCAAAATGGTAAATCGTCGTCTGATATATCGATAGGCTGTCCGTTATTTTTAAACGGATCCTCTTCGTTTTGATTCGGTCTGTTTTGGTTTTGGTTTTGGCTCTGATTCTGTTGTTGATATCCTGATGAACCTTGACCTTGTGTGGAACCTTTTGTTTCCAAAAATTGTACACTGTCTGCCACAACTTCTGTCATGAAAACCATTTTACCGTCTTGCCCTTCGAAGTTACGTGTTTGCACACGTCCATCTACTCCGACCATACTACCTTTTTTCATGTAATTAGCAAGATTTTCTGCAGGTCTACGCCATACAACACAGTTAATAAAATCAGCTTCTCGGTTCCCTTGTTGATTAGAAAAAGGTCGATTAACAGCTAACGTAAAATTGGCTACTGCCACTCCGTTTGGCGTATAACGTAAATCAGGATCCTTCGTTAATCTGCCAACTAGTACGACACGATTTAACATCAGAACCACCCCTTATTATTGATCTTCTTCTCGAATTGCCATATGGCGGATAATATCATCTGAGAATTTAGCTAAACGATCAAACTCATTGATTGCAGCTTCATCACTTGAGAAATTCACAACTACATAATATCCATCACGGTAATCATTGATTTCATATGCAAGGCGTTTTTTGCCTTTTTCATCAACTTTTTCAATCTCCGCCCCATTATCAGTTAGAATCTTGTTGAAACGCTCAATTAATGCTGTTTGAGCATCCTCTTCCATGTCTGGGCGAATGATATACATGATTTCGTATTTAGTCATTCGTTACACCTCCTTTTGGTCTTAGCGGCCTCTATTCCTAATAGAGGCAAGGAGCAATTTATAGTTAATTACTCACAATAGTGTATTATACCAAATCATTCTCTTAAAAACAAGCTTTCGAGGGATCCTTTGTTATACGTTAAAACGGAAATGGATAACGTCTCCATCTTTTACAATATACTCTTTACCTTCTAATCGAACTTTTCCTTTTTCTCTTGCTTGTGCCATTGCACCCGCTTCTACAAGGTCTTCGTATGAAACGGTTTCTGCACGAATAAAACCTCTTTCAAAATCAGTATGAATAATGCCTGCAGCTTGTGGAGCTTTAATGCCTTTTTGGAATGTCCATGCTCGCACTTCTTGTTCACCTGCAGTAAAGTATGTTGCTAAGCCAAGCAATTGGTATGCAGCTTTAATTAATTGATCTAACCCGGATTCTTTAATACCAAGCTCTTCTAAAAACATTTCTTTCTCATCTTTATCAAGCTCTGCAATTTCGGATTCGATTTTCGCACAGACAACGATTACTTCAGCATTTTCGTTAGCCGCAAACTCTCTTACACGTTGCACATACTCATTTCCCTCTGGATCAGCGACCTCATCCTCTGAAACGTTCGCAACATATAATATTGGTTTACTCGTTAACAAATGCAATTGCTTTACTACTTTCCATTGTTCTTCTGAAAAGTCTATTGCACGTGCAGGTTTATCATTTTCAAGTCCGTCTTTTAGCTTTTCTAACACTTCATATTCAGCTAATGCCGCTTTATCTTTTTGTCGTGCTAGTTTTTCCACACGTTGGAATCGCTTTGTAACGGTTTCTAAATCAGCCAAAATTAATTCTAAGTTAATAATTTCGATATCATCGATTGGATCAATGGTCCCAGAAACATGTGTAATGTTTTCATC
Organism: Virgibacillus sp. GM2-2; assembly: GCF_055329585.1. Taxonomy (NCBI): domain Bacteria; kingdom Bacillati; phylum Bacillota; class Bacilli; order Caryophanales; family Bacillaceae; genus Virgibacillus; species Virgibacillus sp. GM2-2. Next base: position 5,192 of record NZ_JBUZWC010000021.1, read on the forward strand.
AACAAAACACCGGACCACGTGACAAATGGCATCTACCTGGCGAATATGGGATAAAAATTGGTTTCCAAGACCTTCCCCTTTACTCGCCCCTTTAACAATGCCAGCGATATCTGTAAATTCAAATGCTGTAGGGATTGTTTTCTTTGGGGATACTAACGCTGTTAATGTATTCAAACGATCGTCCGGAACTTCTACAATACCAACGTTCGGATCAATCGTACAAAACGGATAGTTCGCCGATTCTGCTCCAGCCTGCGTAATGGCATTAAATAAAGTAGATTTACCCACGTTAGGCAGTCCGACAATTCCTGCTGTTAAAGCCATGAAACTTTCACTCCTTAAGGATACTTTCAACTATAGTCTTCCCAATTATAATACAAGGACAGAATTTGACAAGCAAAGAAAAAGCAAAAATACAAGATTTCTAGCTTGCATTTTTGCCCATTTTCCTTTGAAACGTTTATTTTCTATTATTCAAGGCTGTAAAAACCTTATTTTCAAACGGAAATAATAAATTTTCACTATTCCGTTTCACCTTTTTCAAGAACCTTTTTTAGTTTCTTTGTAAATTCCCTTCTAGGAATCAGAACACTATGATCGCAGCCTTGGCATTTAATTCGAACGTCCATCCCCATTCGGATTATTTTCCAACGATTTTCCCCACATGGATGGGGTTTTTTCATCTGTACTATATCATTCAAGCCAAATTCCTTCTCCACCATCTAAGTCCCTTCTTTCTATTCCTGTTCTCTTTCTTGGATTAGTTTTGATTCTCCCTCTACTTCTAACGTGTTCGGACCTTCATTCCTTGTATACATTACAAGGCGTGGTGAAGGTATTTCAATTCCTGCACTATATAATCGTTCTTTTACTTCACGTCGAATAATTCTAGCACCTGCCCATTGGAATGATGGTGGCGTTTCGGCAATTACTTGTATAACAAAGTGAGACAGTTCCAATGTTTGAACTCCAATAATCTCTGGAACAGTTACAATTTCTTCATATTTATCCGGTAGTTCCTTTGCCATTTCTTCAATTATTTGCTCTGCAAACTCGATATCACTTTCATAAGGTACATTGATGTCCACTACTGCCAGTCCATTGTGAATGGAGTAATTGGTTACTTGTGTTACATTTCCGTTAGGCAGAATATGCAATTCTCCTGTCCAGCTTTTAATTTTTGTGGTACGAATTCCAATTTCTTCTACAGTACCTTCAACTCCAGAGGTTCTTACATAGTCCCCAACTGAAAATTGATCTTCAAAAATGATAAAGAATCCAGAAATAATATCTCGCACAAGGTTCTGTGCACCAAAACCAATTGCTAAGCCAGCTACTCCAGCACCAGCAAGTAATGGGCCAATTTGTAGTCCAAAACCACTATCCAAAACCATAATAAGCGCAGTGAAATAAACGGTATACGTTAAAATGTTATGCAACAACTTTTTAAGTGTATTTTCACGTCGTTCTGTTATTCGAAAAGGACCACGTTGTCGGCTAATAAACACCTTGTCTATTATCTTTTTACCAACCTTAATAATAACCATTGCTAAAATGAGAATCAGGACAATTTTTAAAAATCCTTCACCGATAACCAACCAGAGTTCAGGACCTGTAATATAATCCCAAAATTTGTTGATCTCTTTATTAGCTTCATCCACATCCATGCCCTCCATTACGAAACTAGCTATTCCATCTATAAATAAATAGTACAACATTACGTTATTAATGAAAAGCATAATACTACTGCACCTTCCTCTTGTTATTCCATATTGGATAAAGTATTAATCGCATCAAAACATATAAATTCAAAATTCCATATATTGGGTATATGTAGCTAACTAATGTTGAAAAACCAAACGTCGTGAATGGTATCATTATTAGAAGAGATAAAGCTGCTATTATCCATAAAGGCATGTTCCAATAACTCTGAATGCGTGTAATCATACCTAATAGCCCTGATGCTGCAGTTGTAAAAATTGCAAACCACAAAAGGATGGACATAAATACTAATATTCCAAAAGAATAATGCTTTAATATCGCAAATAAAGGTATTTCATAAACAAGGATTTCCTCTGCTATTTGAATCAAACTATTGTTATAGATATACGAAATAATTCCTAAAATTAGGCCGCTACCAATCCCAGCAATAGCTATCTCTTTTTTCGATTGAATTTTGTTACCAATAGCACCTAGAACAGCTATTAACGGCAAGATATTTAATGCCGTAAACGGAAATGCCGCTGTCCAGTTACGTTGCTCATGCCAATGTGAAAAAAGTGCTAGCTTCTGATCAAAGGTGAAAATCAGTAATATAGAAAGTAGTCCAACCAATAGAACTGGTAATATAAATTGATTAATCGTAAGTAACCCATTTATTCCCCTAATAAACAAAAGAACTAGAATTACAGAGATAAAACCAACACCCCACCAATAAGAAAAATAAAATGCCTGTCCAGTCGCACCACTACCTGCAAGCATCACAACGGTGGTAGTAAATAGATACAAAAAGATCATAACATCATAAATTTTGGTGAGTTTTTCTCCAACAATAACTTGTAATACTGGTAAATAATCCTTCGATTGCTTCTGATAGCCTACATTCATCACTACAATACAAGATATAGAAAACAATAAGGCAAATATAGCAATAGCAAGTCCACTTTCATGCCCAAAAAATTGCCATAATTCTCGACCAGATGCATACCCTGCGCCAATTGTTGTTCCAATAATTAAAAACATCCATTTAAGCCCTGAACTCCACATTTGCTTTCCTCCAATTAAAAACAAAATCGATGTATAGTTATCTTTTTAAAGTCGTATACTATTACCAATATGTTTGTGGAGGAAAAGCTATGAATCTAAAAAAACAATTTGTTACGGAAAGTGAACAAAATAAGATGAACGTAAAGTATACAAATTCATCGATTTCATTAGTTATGAGTGAAAAAATAATTTCTTTTCTTCCGGAACAACCAAGAGAATATGTAGTTGTCTGTATCGGAACCGATCGTTCAACTGGCGATTCTCTAGGACCGTTAACCGGGAGTTTTCTCCAAGAATATAGACCGAAACATTTAAGTGTTTATGGGACTATTCATAATCCAGTACACGCCACAAACCTTGAATCTTACATAGAATTAATTCATAACCAACACCGAAATCCATATATTGTGGCAGTTGATGCTTGTTTAGGTAAATCAACATCAGTTGGGAATATCATACTCGGCGACGGCCCTTTAAAACCAGGTGCTGCCTTAAAAAAGTCACTACCACAAATTGGGGATATTCATCTTACGGGGGTTGTTAACATAAGTGGTTTTATGGAGTTTTCTATTCTACAAAACACTCGTTTATCTCTTGTAGTTGATATGGCTAAACAACTAGCAAATCTATTAATAAAAGTAGATAATCGTTTACAACACAGCATAACCTCTCCATCAGTAGTTATGCCTACTAGCGAACAAGAGAATATTGAAATCTAAAAAACTTCTACTAGAATGTTTTTAGTAGAAGTTTTATTTTTAATTTATTTTTAATTGTTCTCTTAGCTGATAACACTGCGACACTATTGAAACTTTGTCGCAGTTACTAGTTTTTGTCGCAATAAACTTTTTCTAAAACAATTGATACACATAATAGATACCGATAACTGTTATTAGCGATGGTAACAAATTACCGATTCGGATTTTGGTGATTTTTAATAGATTCAAACCAATTGCTACAATTAATAGTCCACCTACAGCAGTTAATTCGACAATAAATCCATTCAAAAAGCTTTCTGGCATCCACTTTGTAATCTGTGTTGCTAACAACGCTATGGAACCTTGATAAATAACCACTGGAACTACTGAAAACACTACACCAAACCCTAATGTTGTCGTAAGTACTAACGCAACAAACCCATCGATAATCCCTTTCGTAATCAAAATTTCATGGTCTCCTCGGATGCCGCTGTCCAGTGCACCGATTACCGACATAGCTCCAATTACAAATATTAATGAAGCTGTTACAAACCCTTGAGCAACACTGAAGTTTTCATTCTTCGTAGTAAACTTACTGCCAATCCATGCACCTAACCGATTTAATCCTTCCTCCACATGTATAAGTTCACCAATAATAGCCCCTGTGAGTAGACTTAGTAATACTACAACAATTACTTCTGTAGTAAAGGCCATTTGTAATCCGATTAAAACAACCGCTAACCCTATTCCATGCATGACGGTTTCTTTATAACGCTCAGGAATTTTTGTAAAAAAAAGACCCAACAGACTTCCTACAATAATACAAATTCCGTTGACCAAAGTTCCATATAAAACCATTGCCCCATCCCCATTATTTAAATTTCGTTATACGCTGCTACTATTTCCGTTATTGCAGTAAGAAATTCCTTTACCTCTTCTTCCGTATTATAAATACCTAAACTAGCTCGTACAATCCCTTGATCTGTTGTTTTTAACGTTTCATGTGTTAACGGACTACAATGTAAACCAGCTCGGACTGCAATTTTATAGTGCGAATCAAGGACCGCACCTATTTCTTGTGAGGATACGTTATCTATATTAAACGCTACAATTGGCACGCGAAAAGAATCAGATGGTGGTCCGTAACATGTAACTCCCTTTATCTTTCTTAATCCATTAAATAGCTTGTTTGCTAACATTGTTTCACGTGGAACAATTTCCTTCTTTCGTTTCTCATACTCTAATAACGCTGCATGAAGTCCAGCTATTCCAGGTGTATTGAGCGTACCGCTTTCTAGATACTCTGGCCATTGTTCGGGTTGGTGAGCGGAATATGAATACGCACCTGTACCACCATGGTGAATTGGAGATAGCAGTACTTTACCTTCAACCATTAACACGCCAGTTCCCTGAGGTGCCATTAATCCCTTATGACCGGGGAAAACAAGCATATCAACACCTTGTTTTTTCATATCTATTGATATATGGCCTGCAGTTTGGGAAGCATCAATAAGTGTATAAATTTTTCTTTCCTTCGCTTTTTCTATTACTCCATCTATCGGAAAGATACGACCTGTAACATTTGATGCATGTGTTATAGCTATCAATCGTGTGTTTGAGGTTATAGCTTGCTCAACAGCATCAACAAATTCATCGTCACTACTAGTATCGGGAGTTTCGACATATGTAACTGTCACCCCATATTTTTCTTTTATAAATTCCAAAGGTCTTCTTATTGAATTATGTTCAAAGGAACTTGTTATAATATTGTCATTTTCATTCCAAGATATCCCTTTGATTGCTTGATTTAAAGCAATGGTCGCATTCTGATAAAACAACACTTGTTTAGGGTTGCTACACCCGAATAATTCAGCCGCTTTAATACGAGTCTGTTGAATAATTTCAGAAGCTTCTCTAGCTAGCGCGTGCGAACCCCTTCCAGGATTAGCACCGACAGATTTAACAGCATGAACCATTGCATCTACTACACTTGGTGGTTTTGGAAAAGAAGAAGCAGCTTGATCAAAATATATCACTTATATCAACCTTCCCTATTACTAGTCTTGATATAAAATACTTATATTTATATAAACATCTCATTACATATAGTATCTGTAAAAAGTGAAAAGAAGACTGACTTAGCTTAGAGCTATTTCTCTGTCAGTCTCCTTACACCAATTTATGAGTTTAAAGCTTCTATAATCCTATCTAAATCATCATTCGAGAAAAATTCAATTTCAATTTTCCCTTTTCGTTTGCCTCGCTGAATCGAAACGGAAGTACCTAGTCTGTCTCGTAATATCGATTCTCTTTCCTGCAGAAAAATATCTAGCTTTGGCTTCGTTTTCTTTTTTGTAGGCTTTTTGTTCATCTCAATAATCATTTGCTCAACTTGACGAACATTAAGCTTTTCCTTCAAGATCCGTTTCACAAAAGGAAGTAACTTATTTTTATCCTTGATACCTAATAATGCTCGACCATGCCCCATCGATAGTTCACCATTATTAATATAAGCTATAACCTGATCTGGTAACGTAAGTAAACGTACTAGGTTTGCAATATGTGATCTGCTTTTCCCTAGCCTTTTTGAAAGTTCATCCTGTGTTATTTTCAATTCCTTAATTAAATTTGCATACGCTTGTGCTTCTTCAATAGGTGTAAGGTCTTCACGCTGCAAGTTTTCTAGCAGGGCAATTTCCATCATTTTTTCATCAGTTAAATCTTTTACAACAACAGGAATCGTGTCTAAACCGGCTTCCTTCGCCGCACGAAAACGACGTTCACCAACAACTATTTCATAGCCTTTAATACTCTTTCGGGCAATTAATGGTTGAATAATACCATATTCTAAAATCGACTCCTTTAATTCCTCAATAGCATCGGCATGAAAAGTTTTTCTTGGCTGGTATGGATTTGGTCGACATTCTTTAATGGATATTTCTTGAACAATTTCTTCCTTTTCATCCATCTCTGGAAAAAGTGCATTTATGCCTTTACCTAACCCTTTCACCACTAGCCATCACTTCCTTCGCTAATTCTAAATACACTTCTGCACCTCTAGATTTCGGATCATACGTAATAATTGGTTGACCATGACTCGGTGCTTCACCAAGTCGGACATTTCTTGGGATTACTGAGTTATAGACTTTATCTTGGAAGTATTTTTTCACTTCTTCGATAACCTGAATACCTAAGTTGGTCCGGGCATCGAGCATAGTCAGTAATACCCCTTCAATCATTAAATGTTTATTTAAATGTTTTTGAACTAACCGAATAGTGTTTAGTAACTGACTGAGTCCTTCAAGAGCGTAATACTCACACTGTACAGGGATTAATACCGTATCTGAGGAGGTTAATGCATTAATTGTTAGAAGACCTAGTGAAGGAGGACAATCAATGATAATGTAATCGTAGTTGTCTTTCACCACTTCTAACGACTTTTTCAAACGAATTTCCCGTGAGATAGTTGGTACTAATTCGATTTCTGCCCCTGCTAACTGAATAGTAGCTGGAATGATATCGAGATTCGGTACGTTCGAATGTGTAATAACATCTACAGCAGGCACATCTTCAACTAAAATATTATAAATACAGTGATTTACATCTGCTTTATTTACTCCTACCCCACTAGTAGCATTGCCTTGTGGGTCAATGTCTACAAGCAATACTTTCTTATTTAAATGTGCTAGACACGCACTAAGATTGACGGCTGAAGTAGTTTTTCCTACGCCACCCTTTTGATTTGCCATGGCGATTATTTTACCCATGCTGTCACCTACCTATCATTCTATACTTACAATTCTATCACTTTTTTTCAATAAAAGATGAAAAAGTTGTATATTGTTATAAAAACGTAAATTACAAGGATTTTTGCTATTGTTTTACCGTTTTCGAAAGATACAAGAACATAAAACCACATTTTTCGACATTACTGTTCAAAAAAACCCATCTATCAGTCAAAAGATGGGCAAGTATATGAAAGTATAAATCTATTATTTCTTTTTTGGTATCTTTATTGTAAATTGATAATAGTCGTCTAAATCCTCTTCCGCTGTTTCCACATCTAAACCTGTATCAGTAACCATTGTTAGTGACTGTCTAATTGTATTAACAGCTATACGCATATCTTTGTTAATACCCTTCAATTTAGGCTTTTTCTTCTTTGTTTCTTCATTATTCTTTTCCATTCGATCTATACGTTCTTCCGTTTGCTTTACATTAAGATCTTTTTCAATTATTTCATGTAAAAGTTTTGCCTGTTTTTCTTGATCCTTCACCTTTATTAACGCTCTTGCATGACGTTCAGTTATCGATTTGTTTAAGAGCGCCTGTTGAACCGTATCATCTAGTTTTAGAAGCCTTAGCTTATTAGCAATTGTTGATTGGTTTTTACCTAATCGTTGTGCTAGTGCTTCTTGTGTGATTGAATGCAATTCCAAGAGCCTAGCATATGCTCTTGCTTCTTCAATAACGGTTAATTCTTCACGCTGTAAGTTTTCAATAAGTGCGACCGATGCAGTTTCCGTATCGGTCATTTGCTGTATAATGACGGGTGCAGTTTCCCAACCTAATGATTGGATCGCTCGCCATCTTCGTTCACCGGCAATTAATTCATACTCTTCATCATCTAATTTCCGAACAACAATCGGCTGAATCATGCCATGCGTTTTAATAGTTTGTGCTAGTTCAGCTATTTTTTCTTCACTGAAAATAGATCTTGGTTGAAAACGATTAGGTATAATTTTTGTAACATCAAGTTGAACCACTTCATTTGCATGATAGGTCTCTTCTTGTGAATCAGACTCCGATTTATCTCCTAACCCGAATATTCGGTTGAAGGGTCGTACCATGACCAGACACCACCTTTATTTCTAAAAACTTATATGTATTTCACCTAACAATTATTAGTGCTTTGATTATAGTTTATATATAAAATGTTTCACGTGAAACATTTTATAATTTTGCTAGATTTCATATGTTTTAATACACTTATTAAGTTGTTTAACCAATAAGAAAAACGCCGCAGTAATAAACCGCTGCGTATAAGTATCTGTCTTTATTTTACCATAATTGAATCTAAAAAGTACCTATTAGAATAAATATATTTTATCTTCGCTACTATATTATAGGGTTTTTATTTGGAACACCAGCTTTTCTTGGATATTTATTTGGTGTTTTTCGTTTTTTATCAATCATAATAATAGAGCGTTCACTATCTTCTTCAGGTAACGTAAATGTATGAACAGCTTGTATATTACCACCCAAAACTTCAATAGCAGCTTCAGCATCTTTTAGCTCTTCTTCCGTTTGAGCTGCTTTCATGGCAATAAACTTGCCATTTTTCTTTGTTAAAGGTAAGCAAAGTTCACTTAACACGCTCATGCGTGCAACTGCACGGGCTGTCACGAGGTCAAACGATTCTCGAAATTTACTGTTCTTCCCGAAATTCTCTGCTCGATCATGGTAAAATGCTACATTTTTAATGTCTAAATTTGTCGCTAATTGATTTAAAAAGACAATTCGTTTTTGTAACGAGTCTACTATTGTTACATTTATATGGGGAAAACATATTTTGAGGGGGATGCTAGGAAACCCAGCACCAGCACCCACATCACAAATATGCAATTCTTTTGTAAAATCAACATGGAAAGCAGCAGTAATAGAGTCATAAAAATGTTTTAAATAGACTTCGTTTTTATCTGTAATTGCCGTTAGGTTCATTTTTTCATTCCACTCAACTAATGTGCGAAAATAAATATCAAACTGCTCTTTTTGTCTATCATCTAATGCGATTCCTTTTCGCTCAAGTTCGTCTACAAATATATCTGGGTTCATAATTTGTCTCCTAACTTAATTCGCTATTCGTGCAACTTTTCCTTGCTCGATGTATACCAATAAAATGGATACGTCAGCTGGATTAACACCAGATATTCTTGATGCTTGCCCTACAGAAAGTGGACGAATCGTTTTCAGCTTTTCACGTGCTTCCGTTGCTATCCCATTTATTGCATCGTAATCAATGTTATAAGGAATTTTTTTGTCTTCCATTTTTAACATCCGGTTTACTTGTTCAATTGCTTTCTTAATATACCCCTCATATTGGACCTGTATTTCCACTTGTTCTTTCACTTCGTTAGGAAGTTCTTTTTCAAAAGGAACCATTTGTTCAATTAATTGATAATTAACTTCTGGCCGCTTCAGTAATTCTAATGCTTTCAAAGGCTGCTTTAATGGTGTTGCATTCACTGTTTCTAAAAGTTGCTGTATCTTATCTTCTGGTTTAATTGTAATTTTTGCTAGACGATTTTTTTCTTCCTCTATTAACGCCTTTTTCTCAAGAAATTTATTGTAACGTTCTTCCGTTATCAATCCAAGCTTGTATCCTACCTCTGTTAAACGAAGATCTGCATTGTCATGGCGTAACAATAAACGATATTCTGCGCGAGAGGTCAATAAACGATATGGTTCATTCGTACCTTTCGTCACTAAGTCGTCGATCAATACACCGATATACGCTTGTGAACGATCAAGAATTAATGATTCACGGCCTAAAACTTTAGCAGCTGCATTTATACCAGCCATAATCCCTTGTGCAGCAGCTTCTTCATATCCGGAAGTTCCATTAATTTGACCAGCAGTATAAAGACCTTGAATTTTCTTCGTTTCAAGTGTTGGCCATAGCTGTGTTGGAATTACTGCATCATACTCAATTGCATAACCTGCACGCATGATTTCTGCATTTTCCAAACCTGGAACAGTTTTAAGCATTTCATGTTGAATATATTCTGGTAATGATGTTGATAATCCTTGCACATATACCTCTTCAGTTTGACGTCCTTCAGGCTCTAAAAATACCTGGTGACGCGGTTTGTCATTGAAGCGCACAATTTTATCTTCAATTGATGGGCAATAACGTGGACCTGTTCCACGTTTCATACCAGAATACATTGCCGATAACGTTAAATTATCATTGATAATTTCATGGGTAAATTCATTGGTGTACGTTAGCCAACAAGGAATTTGATCGGTTATATACTCAGTAGTTTCATACGAAAAAGCTTGTGGTTTATCATCACCAGGTTGTATTTCTGTTTTTGAATAGTCAATTGTATGACTGTTCACTCGTGGTGGTGTACCTGTTTTAAACCTTGTTAACTCAAACCCGAGTTCTTCCAGGTGCTCTGAAAGTTTTACAGAAACACGTTGATTATTTGGTCCACTTTCATACTCCAAATCACCCATCAGAACTTTTCCTCGCATAAAAGTACCAGTAGTAATAATAACCGTTTCAGCATGATAAGCAGCTTTCGTTTCGGTTATTACACCTTTACAAACGCCATCTTCAACGATTAGTTTTTCAACCATTCCCTGTCTTAACGTTAAATTCTCTTCGTTTTCGATTATATTTTTCATTTCACGAATGTATAAAGGTTTATCTGCCTGTGCACGTAAAGCCTGAACTGCAGGACCTTTCCCTGTATTTAACATCCTCATTTGAATGTGTGTTTTATCAATTACTTTTGCCATCACGCCACCGAGTGCATCTATTTCACGTACTACAATTCCTTTTGCTGGTCCACCAAGTGATGGATTACATGGCATAAAGGCAACCATATCTAAGTTTAGTGTTAGCATGAGGGTTTTCGCACCCATACGGGCAGCGGCAATCCCAGCTTCAACACCTGCATGACCTGCTCCAATTACGATGACATCATAACGACCTGCATCGTATACCATAATTTTTCATCCTTTCCAATAAAAGACAAGTATATATTAACTCGTTTCTCACGATTTTATTTCAATTGTTCTACTTACCTAGGCAAAACTGAGAAAATAATTGGTCGATCAGACTATCACTTGCTGTATCTCCAATTATCTCCCCCAGCAATTCCCATGTTCGTGTTACATCGATTTGAATAATATCAAGTGGCATCGCCATTTCTAGACTGCCAATTGCATCTTCTAATGCTTGCTTAGATTGCTTTAGAAGTTGAATATGACGAACATTCGATACATACGTTAGATCCCCACTATCAATCTCTCCAGTAAAAAATGTTTGCGCAATCGCCTTTTCTAATTCGTCTACACCTTCTTCTTCTATTAAAGATGTTGTAACGATTGGTTTACCTTCTGCTATCGCCTTAACATTTTCTAAGTCTAGCTTCGTTGGAAGATCCGTCTTATTTATAATAACGATATATTCTAATCCTTTTACGGCTTCAAACAGTTTCTTATCTTCTTCTGTTAGTTCCTCATTATTATTTAACACAAATAATATGAGGTCTGATTCTTTTAATACTTTTCTTGATCGTTCGACACCAATTTTTTCGACAATATCTTCTGTTTCTCTAATTCCTGCAGTATCGACAAGTCTAAGTGGAACCCCGCGAACATTGACATATTCCTCAATAATATCACGAGTGGTACCGGGAATTTCGGTAACAATCGCCTTATTTTCCTGTACCAATGTATTCATTAACGATGACTTCCCAACGTTCGGACGTCCAACAATCGCTGTTGCCAACCCTTCACGTAAAATCTTACCCTGCTTAGCAACTTCTAATAGCTTCTCTATTTCATCATGAACTTCCTTGGTTTTGACTCGCATCATTTCATGCGACATTTCTTCTACATCATCGTATTCTGGATAATCAATGTTAACCTCTACATGTGCTACAGTCTCGAGGAGTTCCTGTCTTAATCGTTGAATTAAACCAGACAGCCTTCCATCCATCTGTTTTAATGCAACGGTCATTGCCTTATCGGTTTTAGCGCGGATCAAGTCCATAACTGCCTCAGCTTGCGATAAATCGATTCGCCCGTGGAGAAAAGCACGCTTCGTAAATTCACCAGGCTCTGCTAAACGTGCGCCTTTACTTAACACTATTTCTAATACGCGATTGATTGATACCAAGCCACCGTGACAATTAATCTCGACTACATCTTCTCTTGTAAACGTCTTTGGTGCTCGCATCACGGTCACCATTACTTCTTCTGCTACATCATTCGTATCTGGGTCAATTATCTTACCATAGTGAATCGTATGAGAATCTACTTGATCTAAATCTTTCCCATCAAACAATTGACTCGTGATTGAAACGGCCTCTGGACCACTCAATCTGACAATTGAAATTGCACCTTCACCAATCGGTGTTGATATCGCTGTTATTGTATCTATCTCCACGTTCTCACCTTCTCATCGCATCTATTACTATCTATTATTTACACTCTTTGATATTTATCATCACTAACAACTTAGAATAGCACATATTCATGAAAAAATAAACTTATCCACAAACATTCTTTAACCATATAAAAAAGGTGTTTATCCACATGTGAATAAACACCTTTTAACGAATATTAATTTATCAACAATTTATCGCAATTTGACGTACAGTAATATCCAACTGAAAGGAGTTTCACTTTATAATTGCGGTTCTTCATAATAATAATCAACTGGAACTGGAGCTACCTCTGCCTTTTCAAGCGCAGGGGTATCTTTTCTTGCTACTTGAAAGGTTGCAGCGCCAACAATATTAGCAACATCTTTTAATTTTTCCTTACTAATATGTTCAATTGTATCCTCTTCCGTATGATACCATGGCTCAAGTGGTGTATGGATAAACAATGCAGCTGGAATTCCTAGATTATGAAATGGAACGTGGTCACTACGTCCAAGCTCACTATACGGTACCAATTCACTAACACGTGAGCCGGCTGCTGCACCGAGGTCAGTTACAAGATTCTTTTCACCGTTTGCAGTAAACATTACTAAATCCCCTGCATCTTCACTTCCAACCATGTCCATTTGGAATTGTGCTACCGTTCTTTCTACCTCTTCAGGTGTCATCGCAGCAGCATACTTACGAGAACCCCAAAGTCCATATTCTTCCGCACCAAATGCCACAAATTTAATCGTAGTATCTGTAGGTGTATTTGCATAAACCCTAGCCAACTCTAAAAGAGCTGCGGTACCTGAGGCATCATCATTAGCACCTTTCCCCCAAGGCACGGAATCATGATGTGAACCAACGATAATTGTTTGGCCAGTATCATGATTTTTCATCGGTTCTTTTACCGCTTCTACATTATAAGAAGTGATTTGTTCCCCATTCCATGTTTCAAAAGTAAACTCATATACGTTAACATTTTCATAACCAAAGCTTTTGAATTGATTTTCTAGATATTCAACTGTTTTCCTTTCACCTTCTGTACCAGCGCCACGTGAGCCGATTACTTCCGATAAATAATATACATGCCGATAAATATTATCTGCATTAATCCGTTTGACTACCTTGTTATCAAAAGCTTGACTTGCTTGTCCCGCTGGAGCAGCAAATACTGGTGTTGCTGCAAGCATAAAGATCATCAAATAAAGACTAGTAATTTTTACATGTTTCATATATACACTTCCTTCCCTGTTTCGTACAACTATTCTAGGAAAGTTAGTGGAATCCTTTTTTATTTCCAAAAAATGAGAAAATGGTAGTGGAAATATATGTAAGATGACGCCATTCGTACTATTTATTTATAGTTATAAAGTAAAAAAATCCTAGTTATCACTAGGTTCATTTATCTATAAACTGAGGTTGGTGTGCGACGATCTATCAATATCGTTTTTAAGTTTGATGGATCATAAAATTGGGGATTTGGATCGTATTTTTGAATTCTGGATCATAAAATAAGGATTTGGATCGTATTTTTCAAATTCGGACCGTAAATGTTGAAATGTGGATCGTAAGCAACAATCGTAACCAGAATAGCATATAAAAAAACCCTGGTTTCCCAGGGTTTTTTCACTTAATATTATGGTTTTATCACAATATGCCGATGTGGCTCTACACCATCAGAATACGTGGAAATATCTTTATTCCCCTGTAAAGCACTGTGAATAATTTTGCGTTCATAGGCTGGCATTGGTTCTAACGCTACTTTTTTATTTAAGCGTCTAGCTTTATCAGCCATTTTTAATGCTAATGATTCGAGAGTTTCTTTTCTTCGTCCACGATAACCCTCTGCGTCAACAGTTACCGTATAAAAGTTTTTACCATCTTTATTGATTACCAAATGTACCAAATATTGCAGTGCATTTAATGTTTGACCACGTTTTCCAATAAGTAATGCAATTTTTTCACCATTTAATTCGAAGGTTACGTGTTTTTCATCAACGGTAGTAGTAACCTCAACGTCAATACCCATATTTTTGGTTACTTCAAGTAGATATTTTTCCGTTTCCTGGATTTGATTTTTGGCTATTGAAACTTTTACTATCGACCTTTTCGATCCGAAAACGCCAAAAAATCCCTTTTTGCCTTCATCAATAATTGTAATATCCACCTGGTCCTTTGTTGTGTTTAACTGCTCTAATGCTGATTGGACCGCTTCTTCCACCGTTTGACCAGTAGCAGTTATTTCTCTCACTTTTTGTCTCCTCCAGTACTAGCATCTTTCATCATTGGTTTACGAATAAAAACTGTTTGAGCAACCATAAAGATGTTACCTACAACCCAGTATAGTGCAAGAGCTGCTGGGAAGAAGATTGCAAATACAGCGATCATTATTGGCATAACGTAAAGCATTACCATCATTTGTGGGTTTTGCCCAGCTGGACTACCAGCCATCATCAATTTTTGCTGTAAGAATGTTGCGGCACCAGCAACTATCGGCAAAATAAAGAATGGATCTGGTTCACCAAGTTCAAACCATAAGAAACTATGTTCTTGAATTTCAGCATTACGCAT
This sequence comes from Virgibacillus sp. GM2-2, assembly GCF_055329585.1. Lineage (NCBI taxonomy): Bacteria > Bacillati > Bacillota > Bacilli > Caryophanales > Bacillaceae > Virgibacillus > Virgibacillus sp. GM2-2. The sequence goes on from NZ_JBUZWC010000021.1 coordinate 20,397, forward strand.
AATCGCATGATAAATTGCAATTAATATCGGCATTTGTACAAAGATTGGTAAACATCCGGCTAATGGATTTACACCATGCTTTTGAAATAATGCCATTGTTTCTTTTTGTAGCTTTTGTTGTGTATTAGCATCTTTTGAGCTATATTTTTTCTGAAGTTCTTTCAACTCTGGTTGAATATCCTGCATTGCCTTAGAACTTTTTAGTTGTTTTACGTTAAGTGGTAATAATACGAGTCGAACAATAATTGTTACGACAACAATACCCAAACCATAGTTTTCACCAAACAATTCTGCAAAGTAAGTGATTAACCATGACATTGGATAAACAAAATATTGGTCCCAGAACCCTTCACTTTCAGAGGTAATAGGCTGATCAATATTCATACATCCAGAAAGTAGTACAACGATACCTAACATGCTTACTAGCAATAAAAACTTCTTTGACACTAATTTTCCTCCTTACTTACAAGTACCTCTATGTATATACCTATCATTTTATCATTAAATCAAATAAAGATTCTATTATTTTCTTAACAATCGTTCTTTCGACAATAAATGATTTAAGCTTTTTTTAAACTGTTCATATTCCATATCTTTTGTTGGTTGTCTAGCAATAATGACAATATCACACGCTTTTAACTGATTATCCAGATCTTGAAAAGCATGGCGTAAATGTCGTTTAATTCTATTCCTAGTAACAGCATTTCCTATTTTTTTGCCAACAGAAATACCAACCCTATGATGCGCTTGTCCTTCTTTTTCCATATAGTAAATAACCAGTTGTCGGTTAGCAAAGGATTTTCCTTTTTTAAATACAAGCTGGAATTCTTTATTATCTTTTATCCGAAAAACTTTTTTCATTACGATCACCTTTACTACCTAACAGATCAACTTTTTATCTATATAATAAGCAGTGATCCCATCATTCCTCAAATTTCAACGAAGGAACAGGAAACACTGCTTCTCTTCAAACTCTAAATATTTTTCCCTCATAAGTGAGAAAAAGACCACTGACATGTTCAGCGGCCTATGCAGATAATACTTTTCTTCCTTTTTGTCGACGACGCGCTAATACTTTACGTCCGTTCTTTGTGCTCATGCGTGCACGAAATCCATGTACTTTTTTATGTTTACGGTTATTTGGTTGATACGTTCTTTTCATCTATCATACACCTCCCTGAGGAATTAAAAATTCAAACTAAACATATCCAGTAGACAGTCTAAGTTATTATACGTAAAACATGTACCTTCTGTCAACTTCCATTTGAAAACAAGTTACCCACAGGGTAATGTTCATTCTTTTTTCGTCAAAATTTTTATCCACACCACCTATCGACAAGATAATCACAAAATATAGTGGTGTGGATATTTGTTGTCTACAAGGGATAGAATTTGTGGATAACTGTCGAAAAAGCCATTGCACTACAGTCTTTTTTTTGATATTATATTTGTGTTTTAACATGTGGAAAACGAAAAATATTATTAAGATATCCACATTCTGTTAATAACCTGTGGATACTTGTTCACACCTCTGTTTATCTACTTATCAACAACTATGTGGAAAGCGTATATAAACTTATCTAGTTACTTATGCTATGCTATTTATTATCCACACCGTTAATTTTATAAATTTATTTCTACTTACTTATCAATTATTCTATGTAGTAAGCTAGTTTTTTATGTTTTATTCTTGATATAAAACTTGGTTTATCGCCAATATCGAATGGCAAAAGCCTTGTTGCACTTATACTGATATCCACTAATAACCATAAAAGGTATACTTTACTATCAGTCAAAAAACGCCTTTCCGTCTTTCAACTTTGATTAAACGTATTGAAAGATTGAGAGAGGCTTTTTCTATCATATATTCCTTGAAAGGAGTGACCAAATCCTTGGAAAACATTGAAGAACTATGGACAGCCACACTTGAAAAAGTAGAAGAAAAAGTTAGTAAACCAAGCTTTGATACTTGGTTAAAAAATACAAAAGCAGAGAAGCTTCAGGATGATACGTTAATCGTTTCTGCTCCAAATGAATTTGCACGCGATTGGTTAGAAGGTAGATATACATCACTAATTTCGGAGTTATTATTTGAAATTACTGGTGCAGAACTAAAAACAAAGTTCATCATTCCTGAAACAAATTTAGAGACAGATGATTTAGATACACCACCAAAATCTATCCCAGCTGTACCAAACAACCAGGATCCTGATGCTCCAAAAACAATGCTAAATTCCAATTATACATTTGATACATTTGTTATTGGATCAGGGAATCGATTTGCTCACGCTGCTTCACTGGCAGTAGCTGAGGCACCTGCTAAAGCGTACAACCCACTCTTTATTTATGGTGGTGTTGGACTTGGCAAAACACACCTTATGCACGCTATTGGTCACTACGTTCAGGACCATAACCCAGATGCTCGAGTGGTTTATTTGTCATCGGAAAAATTCACCAATGAATTTATCAACGCTATTATGGATAACAAAACAATCAATTTCCGCAATAAATACCGTAATGTCGATGTGTTATTAATCGACGACATTCAATTTATTGCTGGGAAAGAATCAACACAAGAGGAATTTTTCCATACGTTTAATACGTTGCATGAAGAAAACAAACAAATCATTATTTCCAGTGACAGACCACCAAAAGAAATTCCTACATTAGAGGATCGTTTACGTTCACGGTTTGAATGGGGATTGATTACAGACATTACACCACCGGATTTAGAAACGCGTAGTGCAATTCTAAGCAAAAAGGCAAAGGCTGAAGGACTCGATATTCCAAATGAAGTTATGATGTACATAGCTAATCAAATTGATACGAACGTCCGAGAGCTAGAAGGTGCATTAATTCGCGTAGTTGCTTATTCTTCCTTAGTAAATCAGGATATAGATGCGTCACTTGCTGCCGATGCACTTAAGGATATTATTCCAACAAATAAGCCAAAGGTAGTAACGATCCAAAAAATCCAGCAAGTAGTAGGAGAAAAATATAACGTGAAACAAGAGGACTTTATTGCAAAGAAGCGTACAAAGTCTATCGCATTTCCAAGACAAATTGCCATGTATCTATCAAGGGAAATGACTGACTTTTCATTACCTAAGATTGGTGAAGAATTTGGTGGACGAGATCATACCACTGTTATTCATGCGCACGAAAAAATTGCACGAATGCTCGAAGATAATACAAGCTTTAATCAAGATATAGAAGAAATTAAGGAGCAATTAAAAAGCTTATAAGTTATTAACATGTGAATAATGTGCATGAAGGAACAAACTTACCAACAATCTATCCACAAGGGATAAATCTTTATGAAAAAGCCAAAAAGTAAGTTATCCACATAATCACAGTGCCTATTACTATTATTACTATTTTTTTATAATAAAAATATATATAAAAGAACTTCCATTAGGAGGATTTAGTTCATGAAATTTAGTATTCAGCGAGATAAATTAATTACAAGTGTCCAGGATGTTATGAAAGCAATATCATCACGTACTGCTATTCCCATTTTGACTGGAATGAAAATTGAAGCAAAAAAGAGTGGAATTACGTTAACCGGTAGTGACTCTGATATATCCATTCAATCATTTATTCCTGTAGAAGAAGATGGAATTGTACATGTAGAAGATATTGAAGAAGGAAGTATTGTTTTACAGGCACGTTATTTCCCTGATATTGTTCGTAAGCTTCCAGAAAAGTCAGTTGAAATTACTGCTGATGAAAACTTAAAAGTAACGATAAAATCAGGAAAAGCAGAATTCAATTTGAATGGTCAAGATGCAGAAGAATATCCACAGCTGCCAATGCTGCAAACGGATGAAAGCTTTGAATTACCAACTGATTTATTAAAAAGCTTAATTAAACAAACGGTATTTGCTGTTTCTACAATGGAAACACGCCCGATTCTAACTGGTGTAAAAATTAATTTTGATAATGAAACGTTAAATTTTACAGCTACAGACAGCCATCGTTTAGCATCACGTGAAATTCCAGTTCAACAAGCACAGTTGAATATACCGAGTGTTGTTGTTCCAGGAAAAAGCTTAAATGAACTATATAAAATTTTATCTGATACGGAAGATCCTGTAGAAATCAGTGTAACGAACAACCAAATATTGTTCAGAACAAAGCACGTATACTTTTTATCTAGATTGCTAGATGGTAATTATCCTGAAACATCTCGATTAATACCAGAAGAAAGTAAAACAATCATTCATGCAAAAACAAAAGAATTATTGAATACAATCGACCGTGCTTCTCTTTTAGCAAAAGAAGATCGTAATAATGTTGTTCGTCTTGCAACAAAAGAAAATCAAGTAATAGAGATTACGAGTAACTCACCAGAGGTTGGTAGAGTTGTAGAAGAAATGACCGTACAATCAATTGAAGGTGAAGAGTTAAAAATCTCTTTCAGTTCTAAATATATGCTAGATGCATTGAAAGCAATTGAAAATGACGAAGTAAAAATTGAATTTACTGGTGCAATGCGTCCGTTTATTATTCGTCCAGAGAACAACGATCCAATTTTACAGCTAATTTTGCCTGTTAGAACGTATTAACTATATTTTAATAAGTGTTTTCCAAAGATACTTTTCGTAATTAATGTATATTGCAACATAGAGTACAACGTTGATTTCCGTTACGAGCAGTCGCTTTCCGCGGACAACGCTTCAGCCTCTTCGGAAGAAAACCACTTCCTCCGGGGGTCTTCAGCGCAGGAGTCGACTGCCCTTCACTTCAATCAACAATGGAAAATGAAGATAGACATGTTATTTAATTAAGCAAAAACAGTGGAGGAAATACACGAAGACTCCTGCGGGAAAGCGAAGTGTTGAGACCCCGCAGTGAGCGTTCTTTGCTCATGAGGAGGCTCAACGCAAGCCCGCGGAAAGCGTAGTGTATTTCCGGAACGGTAGTTCCAACCAAAAATAGTAATTTCACTATAAAAACGCTTTTCATTTTTCAAAAATGAGGGCGTTTTTTGCTTTAATTTGCAGAAATGGATAGTTTTTAAAGCGTTATATAACAATTTTAGCTTACTTCCTTCCCTTAACACCAAAACTTTAGTAAAATAGATAGAAGGCACTTGTATTTGATTATTTGAGGGCAATACGTATCACTTTATACGTATGTTGTTTTAATAATAGGATACAAACTCTAAAAAAGAATCTGGTGAAAAAGATGCACGAAAAAATTGAAATAACTACTGAATATATACCCCTTGGTCAATTTTTAAAACTGGCAAACATATTTGAATCAGGTGGTATGATTAAAGCTTTTCTACAGGATGAAGGTGCGATCGTAAACGGTGAACGGGAAAAGAGACGAGGTCGAAAGCTTTATCCAGACGATGTAATAGAAGTAGAACAAGCTGGTTCTTTCATCGTAGTAAAAGAAGAAAATTGATTGTAAAAATAAATGAGGAATTGTCATGCATATTAACCATTTACAGTTAAAAAATTATCGAAATTACGATGCGATAGATCTTACTTTTGATGATAAGGTCAACGTAATAATAGGTGAAAATGCGCAAGGAAAAACCAATCTTATGGAAGCTATATATGTACTTGCATTCACTAAATCACATCGTACCCCAAGGGAAAAGGAACTGATTCAATGGGATAAGGAATATGCTAAAATAGAAGGTAACATAACAAAAAGAAATCAATCTTTTCCGCTTGAAATTGTCGTTTCCACTAAAGGGAAAAAGGCGAAATTAAATCACCTAGAACAAAAGCGGTTAAGTGATTATATCGGCGCATTAAATGTGGTAATGTTCGCTCCAGAGGATTTAACCTTAGTAAAGGGTCCACCACAAATTCGTAGGCGGTTTATCGATATGGAGCTTGGACAAATTCAGCCTCGTTATATTTATCATCTTGGACAGTATCAAAAGGTCTTGAAACAACGAAATCATTTATTAAAGCAAATGCAACGAAAACAAAAGCAAGATCCGGCGGTTTTAAGAGTGCTTACAGAGCAGTTAATTCAGCATGCCACAACGTTACTGGAAAGAAGATTTGCCTTTTTAGAGTTGTTGCGTAAATGGGCAATACCTATCCATAAGCAAATAAGTCGTGATCTCGAACAACTGGAAATAGAGTATTTAGCGACGATAGAAGTATCAGAAGCGTCAAGTAAGGAGAAAATAGAAACTAGCTACGTAACGAAATTTCAAGAAATAGAAGAGAAAGAGATTGAACGGGGAACAACATTAATTGGTCCACATCGTGATGATTTACTTTTTTACGTTAATGGAAAAGACGTCCAAACGTATGGATCACAAGGGCAACAACGGACAACAGCTTTATCGATGAAGCTTGCGGAAATAGAGTTAATCTATAACGAGGTTGGCGAATATCCCATCCTTCTACTTGATGATGTGTTAAGTGAATTAGACGATTATCGGCAATCGCACTTATTAAACACCATACAAGGACGGGTTCAAACCTTTGTCTCCACCACGAGTGTAGATGGAATCAATCATAAAACATTAAACAAAGCAGAGTTATTTCGAGTGGACAATGGCAAGGTAGATACATAGTTAGGTGGTGTAATTTTTTATGTTTATTCATATCGGGAATGACAATGTGATTCAATCAAAAGATGTAATTTCTATTATTGATCGAAATGTGATTTCATCCTCATCCATTATGGAAGAGATGATTGATCGCGCAACCAAAAGTGAATTGATCGTTGCACCATCCGAAGAGACAAAATCTGTCGTAATTACGAAGGATTTAATATATTTTAGCTCCTTGTCAGTTGCAACATTAAAAAAGCGAGCGAGTATGATTTCAACAATAAGTAAGCTTGATAATTATTCAGATGAATGAAAAAGGCGAAAGTGCTTCTCTAACTATCGATGCTGACTTATCGTAAGGCAGATTAGGAAGGGCATTGTAGCTGATCGATATATTGAGAATAGATTATAAGAGGACAACCTCGTAAAAAAGAAATGTGGGTGAAAGAATGTCGGCAGAAAATAATGTAACAAATGAACAATTATATGGTGCTGATCAAATTCAGGTACTTGAGGGATTAGAGGCTGTACGTAAAAGGCCGGGAATGTATATTGGTTCTACTAGTGGACGTGGTTTACATCATTTAGTATGGGAAATTGTTGATAACAGTATTGATGAAGCACTAGCAGGGTACTGCGATCATATTGAAATTACTATTGAAAAAGATAATAGCATTACAGTTAAAGATAATGGACGCGGTATTCCAGTTGGGATTCAAAAGAAAACTGGTCGACCAGCAGTTGAAGTTATTATGACTGTCTTACACGCTGGAGGAAAATTCGGCGGTGGCGGATATAAGGTTTCTGGTGGATTGCATGGTGTAGGTGCTTCAGTTGTTAATGCGCTTTCCACAAATCTAGAAGTTTATGTTCACCTAGATGGAAAAGTCCACTTTATTGGATTTGAACGCGGTGTGCCACAAGAAGAGTTAAAGGTTATTGGCGACACAGATAAAACTGGAACAATCATTCATTTTAAGCCAGATCCAGAGATATTTACGGAAACTACCACGTATGAATTTGACACTCTAGCATTGCGTGTGCGTGAGTTAGCCTTTTTAAATAAAGGACTAACGATGTCACTTGAGGATAAACGAAGTGATAAAGAACCTGTGACGTATTTCTATGAGGGTGGAATTAAGTCATATGTAGAATATATTAATCAATCACGTGAAGTACTCCATGAACCGTTTTATGCGGAATCAGAAGATGATGGGATTACAGTTGAAATAGCTGTTCAGTATAACGATGGTTTTGCGAGCAATATCTATTCATTTGCAAACAATATCCACACCCATGAAGGTGGAACGCATGAATCAGGATTCAAAACTGCACTAACGCGAGTAATCAATGATTATGCTAGAAAAAATAACATGTTTAAAGAAAATGATCCGAATTTAACTGGTGATGACGTCAGAGAAGGAATGGCAGCGATTATATCAGTAAAACATCCGGATCCACAATTCGAAGGTCAAACGAAAACAAAGCTTGGTAGTAGCGAGGTTCGTACCGTTACGGATTCCATCTTTAGTGAAGCTTTTTCAAAGTTTTTATTTGAAAATCCTTCCGTTGCGAAGATAGTAGTTGAAAAAGGATTAATGGCTTCTCGTGCACGTGCTGCAGCGAAAAAGGCACGTGAATTAACACGTCGTAAAAGTGCACTGGAGATATCAAACCTGCCTGGTAAACTAGCCGACTGTTCGTCAAAGGATGCAAAAATAAGTGAACTCTATATCGTTGAGGGTGACTCTGCAGGTGGTTCAGCTAAGCAAGGAAGAGACCGTCATTTCCAAGCAATTTTGCCGTTACGTGGTAAGATCTTAAACGTGGAAAAAGCACGACTCGATAAAATTCTATCAAATAATGAAGTTCGGGCGATGATCACAGCACTTGGTACAAGCATTGCTGAGGACTTTGATATTACAAAAGCACGTTACCATAAAGTAGTTATTATGACTGACGCTGACGTAGATGGTGCTCATATTCGTACCCTTTTATTAACATTTTTCTATCGTTACATGCGTCCATTAATTGAAAATGGCTATATATATATTGCGCAACCACCATTGTATAAAATACAGCAAGGTAAAGCTGCACACTACGCATACAACGATAAGGAATTGGACCGTGTGTTAGGTGAACTTCCAAGTAGTCCAAAGCCAGGTATCCAACGATACAAAGGGCTTGGGGAAATGAACGCTACACAGCTCTGGGAAACGACAATGGATCCGGATAACCGTACATTGTTGCAGGTTGACCTTTCAGATGCAATTGAGGCGGATCAGATTTTCGATATGCTAATGGGAGATAAAGTAGAACCACGCAGGAACTTTATCGAAGAAAATGCCCAATACGTACAAAATTTAGACGTTTAAGAAAGAAAAGCGAAGGCGACTGGTCAGAAGCAGACGCATAAGCAAGAGACTGGAAAACGCTTGGTTTTTAGCGTTTGAAATGTCTATTGCTTATGACGGCAGCTTCTAGGAGCCGCAGCTAGCCAAAGAAAAGCGAAGGCGACTGGTTAGAAGCGGAAGCATAAGGGAACGAAATTTATTGGACACACAATCCGTTATTTACGCAAAACATACCATTTTTAATAGGCTATCGGACATCAGATTCCTTATTTAATCAAAATCGATACAAACTAACCATTAAATGACCAAATAGCGGATTCTAAGTCCGTTAAGATCAACAAATGCGATTATTTTAACCAAATAGCGAATCCTGTGTCCGCAAAATTGATATAAACAAAGTCAAACATTGTTTTAATGTTTCGTCACAACTAGTCATAGATAAAAGATAGATTTTCATTGTTCGTCACTTGAAATTTAGTGACAGGGAGGTAACAGAATGGCAGATCAAGAACGTTCTAATGTTCAAGAAATAAATATTAGTCAAGAAATGCGTACATCATTTCTTGACTACGCAATGAGTGTAATTGTGTCACGTGCCCTACCAGACGTCCGTGATGGACTGAAGCCTGTTCATCGAAGAATTTTGTATGCGATGAATGATTTAGGAATGCACTCGGATAAAGCACATAAGAAATCAGCACGTATTGTTGGTGAAGTAATTGGTAAGTACCATCCACATGGTGACTCTGCCGTATATGAAACAATGGTACGTATGGCACAAGACTTCAGCTATCGTTACATGCTGGTTGATGGACACGGTAACTTTGGGTCGGTTGATGGTGATTCTGCAGCTGCGATGCGTTATACAGAGGCACGTATGTCCAAAATTTCAATGGAATTACTGCGTGACATTAACAAAGATACAATCGATTATCGGGATAACTACGATGGTTCCGAACGCGAGCCAATCGTGTTTCCATCTCGTTTTCCTAACTTATTAGTTAATGGTACATCCGGGATCGCAGTTGGTATGGCAACGAATATTCCACCCCATAACTTAGGGGAAACAATTGATGCTGTGTTAGCTATTAGTAAAGATCCTGAAATTACTATTGATGAACTGATGGAAAATCATATCTATGGTCCTGACTTTCCAACTGCTGGACAAATTCTTGGCCGAAGTGGAATTCGGAAAGCATTCGAAACTGGAAAAGGTTCTATAACCATTCGAGCTAAGGTACATATTGAAGAGAAAGCTAATGGCAAATCAACGATTATTGTTAGTGAGTTACCATATCAGGTCAATAAAGCTAAACTGATTGAAAAGATTGCTGATCTTGTACGTGATAAGCGTATTGACGGTATTACTGATTTACGTGATGAATCCGATCGTAATGGACTTCGTGTTGTTATGGAGTTACGCCGTGATGTAAATGCGAATGTTGTATTAAACAATCTGTACAAATATACGTCACTTCAAACGACCTTTGGCATCAATATGCTTGCTTTAGTAGATGGACATCCACGTGTTTTAAATATAAAACAATGCTTGGAATACTATTTGGAGCACCAAAAGGTAATTATTAAACGTCGTACTGCATTTGAGCTACGAAAAGCAGAAGCGCGTGCACACATTTTAGAAGGTTTGCGCATCGCTTTAGATCACTTGGATGAGGTTATTGCGTTAATCCGAAATTCCAAAACAGCCGATATTGCTCGAGATGGCTTAATGGAGCGCTTTGGACTTTCTGAAAAACAAGCTCAGGCTATTTTAGACATGCGTTTACAACGTTTAACCGGTCTAGAACGTGAAAAAATTGAAAATGAATACAACGAATTACTCCAACTAATTGATGAGCTAAAAGCTATTTTGGCTGATGAAGAAAAAGTATTAGAGATTATTCGTGAAGAATTAACGGAGATTAAGGAGCGTTATAGTGATTCCCGTCGATCTGAAATTGTAGTTGGTGGACTAGACTTCATTGAGGATGAAGACTTAATTCCTGAGGAAAACATTGTTATTACGCTTACACATCAGGGCTATATTAAACGTTTACCAGCTTCGACGTATCGTACGCAGAAGCGGAACGGTCGCGGTATTCAAGGAATGGGAACGAACGAGGATGACTTCGTTGAACACCTAGTATCCACTTCAACACATGATACGGTACTATTCTTCACAAATAAAGGTAAGGTATACCGAGCAAAAGGATATGAAATCCCTGAATTTAGCCGGACAGCAAAAGGAATTCCAGTAATCAATCTTTTACAAATTGAAAAAGATGAGTACATCAATGCAGTTATCACGATTGAAGAATTCGCTGAGGATTGGTTCCTATTCTTTACAACAAGAAAAGGTGTGTCGAAACGAACTTCATTATCTCAGTTTGCAAACATACGAAAAGGTGGATTAATCGCTGTAAATCTGCGTGAAGATGATGAATTGATTTCGGTTCGTTTAACGGATGGTAACAAGGATATTATGATTGCGACGAGAAATGGCTATCTAATTCGTTTTCCAGAAGACCAAATCCGTTCGATGGGTCGTACCGCAGCGGGAGTCCGAGGGATATCTTTACGTGATGACGATGAAGTCGTGTCGATGGAAATTTTAGAAGAAGGTCTACAAATTTTACATGTAACCAACAAAGGGGTCGGAAAACGTACTCCTGAAGATCAATATAGGATCACAAAACGTGGTGGTAAAGGTATTTTCACGTGTAAATTAAATGAAGATACTGGCCATGTAGTTGCAGTAAAAGCTGTAAATGGTGAGGAAGATCTGATGTTAATTACAGTTGCTGGTGTATTGATTCGAATTCCAGTTGCAGGAATTTCTCAATCAGGTCGTAACACGCGTGGTGTTGGTTTGATTCGTTTGCAGGATGAAGAAGAAGTTGCAACCGTTGCAAAAGTAGAGCCAGAGGATGAGGAAGAAGTAGAAGAAACTGAATCCGAGGCAGAAGTAACATCAGAACAAGAAACGAATGTAGAAGTAAACGATACAGAAGACGAATAAGACAACAGGATGAGAAAGTATGTAAAGGCAGCTCAGCAGAGAAATGAAATGATTACTCTCTTTGAGTTGCCTTTTCTCACTGATAGGAAAGTATAAGGGCAACTAAGGCTTTCGCCATTAAAGCTTGGCGATAAGCCAAGTTTTCTAATAACGTCAGAAGTATAAGTTATGGTAAATAAACCTTATAAGAAAAACTTCGGCACTCGCTATTTGACGAGGCGAATACCGAGTTTTCTAATAAAAAAATTATTCTACTGTAACGTTCTAATCAAAGGGGGGATAACATGCGAGTGGAACCAGCACAACTTGTTCCAGGTTGTATGTTGTTAAGCGATGTAAAGGGAAAGTCAAACCGGGCAATCATCCCTAAACATACTGTTCTTACAGAAGAACACATCACGATATTGGAGAAATTTTTAATCAATCATGTAGATGTTGGAGCGAAGTTGGCAGATGGAAAAGCCTTTACACCAAAAACGGTTATAAAAGAAAAAGAGAAATCAAAGCAGGTACCATCAACAAAAAGTAGAGATAAATTAACGTTTGAGGATCATTATCATCTTGTTGTAACAGCGTATAAGAGGCTTTTTCATTCTTGGCAAAACAACATTACGATTGATATGCCAGCGGTTCGAAAGCTTGCGATTCCGTTATTTGAACGGATGGACAAGGGTGAAGTTGATGTCTTTACATTGCATCAATTAAGTACAAAAAAGGATTATATGTATCATCATAGTATTGCAGTTGGAATAATTGCTGCTTTTTTAGGAAAGAAAATGGGTTATTCGAGCGGTGATTGGATTCAAATTGGGTTAGCAGGATTCCTTAGTGATAGTGGGATGGCTAAAATATCACCAGGGATATTACATAAATCTGGGTCACTAACCGATGCTGAAGTAAACGAAATGAAAAATCACCCAACCTATTCATACCGAATGGTCGAACATATACCAACGATAACCCAGGTTGTAAAATTAGCTATTTTACAGCACCATGAACGAATGGATGGTAGTGGCTATCCACTTGGTGTTCAAAAGGAAAAAATACATGCTTATGCGCGGATCATTGCTGTTAGTGACATGTATCATGCCATGACTAGTGATCGTCCGTATCAAGAAAAAAAATCGCCGTTTCAAGCGATTGAAACGTTATCTTTTCATAAATTTACCCATTTTGATCACCAGGTAGTTGATCTGTTTATTAAAAGCCTTGCTAATTTTACAATTGGCACAAAGGTAACGTTATCGGATGGCCATAAAGCGGAAATTGTTTTTGTAGAAGACAAGTTTCCAACAAGACCAATGGTAAAGCTTGATGATGGAGAAAGTATTTTGGCATTAAAAGATAGACCAAATATTTATATTGAAGAAATTATCTAATCAGAAATAGACTGGGACAAAATTAAATTCATTAATAAGAATTCGAACAATAATATAAAATAGTGTAAAAAAATCGCTCCGGAAATATACTTCGCTTTCCGCGGGTGGCTGGTGAGCCTCCTCGTGCTTTCGCACTCCGGGGTCTCACCGATGCCATCCCTCCCGCAGGAGTCTACGTATATTTCCGGAGCTAATTTATAACATTGTTCGTCATCTCAATTGGTAGGAATAGTTATAAGCCAACCTCTTAACTAATTTCTCCCCTTATGCATCAACCACTCTCCAAGTAAAACCTCAATCTTATCAGCAACGATTGTTAAATAATGTGCAATAACCGAGTAATCTAATCCATGTTTTGTAGCAAATAGTTCTCCCCAAAACTCTGTTTCATAACGACTAATCATACTTAGGTTATATAGCAATAAATAATGGATTAAAATCTCAGGAATTGTAACAAAATACGTACGTTCTAAAGGAAAATATATGGTTTGCTTCTCTTGATGACAATAAAATGGTCCATTCATTTGTTGAACAGGTTTTTCCAACGTAACGATAAGGGATCCATCTGTTGTTTCTGTTTTTTTTATGTTAGACAAATGTGTTTGTATCCGTTGAATAAATGCACGCTCGGTTAAATGAAAACGATCAAGGATAGTAACTGGAAACTGTAGAAGTGAAGAGCCTATTTCACCAATCTCAACAGTTTTTTCATGATTACTATGCACAAAAAGGTCATTCATCTCAGGTATTAATCCTAATAAAAATTCCATTTTAATTTTCTGGAAAGGTGCATGTTTCATAGAAAACAAATGATTACATGCATAACTAAACAGGCCATTTTGTTGAATTTTTACCTCATCATGGATGAACGTGTAATCCTTCTTTTTTCGCTTTCTAGCTGTGACACCATGTGCCAGAATAGACGTCGATTCAGGATAACCTGGTCGATTGGTTAATAAGCATGCTTTTAATAAGTGAACCATCCCGTAGAAATATAAAAGTGGCTGGAGCCGAACATCAGCTTTTCTTCCTTCTTGTAAAAATAACTCCCCCTGATCAAGGTAGTACATCAATGTACCACTGTTTTCATAGCTTTTCGATTCCGGTTCACGTTCACCGATTGTTGTATAACAATTTTCTAGAAATTGTTGGCTCGAATGGAGATTATGTAAAGAGGTGAAAAAGGTTGATATATCCTGTTTTCTCATATAATTCCTCCTCTCTAAACTATTAAAATATTTAGAATGCATTTTCTTTTTCCACTTTAGTAAGTACCTGTTGAAAATCACTTAACGATACCTTATTCTAAGTAACAATTAGTGTAACCGTATAGATAAATAATACGCATAGACTTTATGCCATAAAATGACAATTAGGAGGATGAAGATGCGCGAGGATAAGTTTGCAAAAGAAGGTTTAACGTTTGATGATGTATTACTAGTACCAGCGAAATCAGAAGTACTTCCAAAGGACGTAGAAGTAAAAACAAAACTGTCTCAAAAACTAAAGTTAAACGCACCGTTTATTAGTGCAGGCATGGATACAGTTACGGAAGCTGAAATGGCAATAGCAATGGCACGTCAAGGTGGCTTTGGTGTTATTCATAAAAACATGTCGATTGAAGACCAAGCAGAACAGGTTGATCGTGTAAAACGTTCGGAAAGTGGCGTTATTACTAATCCTTTCTTTTTAACCCCTGAACATCAAGTATTTGATGCTGAGCATTTGATGGGCAAATTCCGCATCTCTGGCGTTCCGATTGTAAATAACGAAGAGGAACAAAAGCTAGTCGGAATCCTTACAAATCGTGATCTTCGTTTTATTCAAGACTATTCGATTTTAATTCACGAAGTAATGACAAGTGAAAATCTGGTAACTGCACCAGTTGGTACGACACTGGATGAAGCAGAAAAAATGCTACAGCAATATAAAATTGAAAAATTACCACTTGTTGATGATAACGGTGTTTTAAAGGGATTAATTACGATTAAGGATATTGAAAAAGTAATTGAATTTCCAAACGCTGCAAAAGATGCACAAGGTAGATTATTAGTAGGTGCAGCTGTTGGTGTAACCGTTGATGCAATGAAACGAATCGAGCACCTTGTAACTAGTGGCGTAGATGTAATTGTCATTGATACGGCACATGGTCATTCAAAAGGCGTATTAGAGCAAGTGAAACGTGTAAGACAAGCTTATCCAGAATTAGACATCATTGCTGGAAACGTTGCGACTGCGGAAGCGACAAAAGAATTAATTGAAGCAGGCGCATCTATTGTAAAAGTAGGAATTGGACCAGGTTCCATTTGTACAACACGCGTTGTAGCAGGTGTTGGTGTACCGCAGATAACAGCTGTTAACGATTGTGCAATGGCTGCTGCAGAATATGGCATTCCAGTAATTGCAGATGGTGGTATTAAGTATTCAGGTGATGTTGCCAAAGCATTAGCTGCTGGAGCGCATGCAGTTATGCTTGGTAGTATGTTTGCTGGGGTATCCGAAAGCCCTGGAGACACAGAAATTTTCCAAGGTAGACAATATAAAGTATATCGTGGTATGGGATCAGTAGGTGCAATGAAAGCTGGTTCAAAAGATCGTTATTTCCAAGAATCAGAGGAAACGAAAAAGCTTGTACCTGAAGGAATCGAAGGACGAGTTGCCTACAAAGGGCCTCTAGCAGATACTGTTCATCAATTAATCGGTGGATTACGTGCTGGCATGGGCTATTGTGGAACAGCTTCAATTGATTCGTTACGTAACGATGCTCGTTTTATTCGTATTACCAATGCAGGTTTACGTGAAAGCCATCCACATGATGTTCAAATTACGAAAGAAGCACCGAATTACTCGGTATAAATAGTATGAAAGCTTCCTTTTCTAGAGGAAGCTTTTTTTGTTTGTTGCTTGGGTTTGGAGCAGCCTGTGCATCAAATCTAAGCGAGTAATGTCTTTTCTGGACACACGTTCCTCTATTTCCTGAAAAAACCTCATTTTGTACATGTTATCGGACCCCAGAGACCTTATTTAACCAAAATCATAATAAATTACCCCCTTTTTGATCAAATAAAGGATCCTGTGTCCGGAAAAAATTTTGTTCAATTCAATGGTCTTAGCCACACAAGCAAATTTTGTCGAAAGAAGTAATGGATGATTAAGTCTGGGGCACAAATAAATAGGTAAATAATCCTAGTAAAAAAATAGATAGGGAATATTCCCCGTCTATTTTTTTGTTATTTTCTATGGTAAACTATCAAAGATGTGGTTTAAAAATTAATAGATATTTATATACAGGTGGAGGTAGAGAAAGTGATAGACAACGTAAAGAGAATTTTGTCATTATTACTTGTAGCATTAGTAATGGTGACAACGGTAATTGTACAGCCTATGGGAACACAAGCAGCGACCGTTGAGCTTAATGCAAAATCAGCAATATTAGTTGATGCAGAGACAGGGAAGATTTTATACGCTAAAAATGCTGATACGGCACTACCACCAGCTAGTATGACAAAAATGATGACGGAATACCTTGTATGGGAAGCTATCGAAAGTGGTCAAATCAGCTGGGATACAACAACAACTATTAGTGACTATCCATATAGTATATCGGCTAATCCAACCTTCTCAGGAATTGGATTAACGCAAAATAAACCATATACCGTAAAAGAATTGTATAAAGCAATGGCAGTATTTTCGGATAATGGTTCTACTATCGCACTTGCAGAATTAATTGCAGGTTCCGAAGGTCAATTTGTTAAAATGATGAACAAAACAGCAGAAGAAATGGGTTTACCTGATTATAAATTTGTTAACTCCACTGGATTACCTAATTCACTACTTGGTGAAAATGTACCAGAGGGAACAGATCCAAACGCAAACAACTTACTTTCTGCACGTTCTGCAGCATTATTGGCATACAACCTAATTAAAGAGCATCCACAAGCACTAGAAGTTTCTAGTCAAACAGAAGTAGAGTTTGAAGGTTACAATGTGGAGAATTTGAACTGGATGTTGCCACATACAGCATCATTCTTGAAGCAGTTCCATTATGAAGGTGTGGATGGTCTAAAAACAGGACATACCGATATAGCTGGCTATTGCTTCACAGGGACAGCAGAACGTAATGGACAACGACTTATTTCAGTTGTCATGAAGACGGACAGTAAAGCTGAACGTTTTCAGGAAACAGCAAAACTATTAGATTTTGGATTTTCTAACTTTGAAACAAAAGAACTTTTTCCAAAAGGCTATCAACTAGATGGACAAGCGAAGTTACCTGTGGCTGATGGAAAAAAAGATACTGTTGAAATCGCAACAAATAAAGCAATAAAGGTACCTGTACAACAAGGTCAGGAAGAAAAGTATACGCTAAAATATACGTTGAATAAAGACAAACTAAACAAAGCTGGCGAATTAGCTGCTCCAATTGAAAAAGGCGAGAAAATAGGAACAGCCGAATTAATTTTCGAAGGTGAAAACGATTATGGCTACATTTTTAATGCAGAAACGAATAAGACGGTTGACGTTGTAGCACAAGATTCTGTCGAAAAAGACAACTGGTTTATGTTGATTATTGGATCAATTGGTGACTTTTTTGGAAACCTATTTACAACAATCGTTGATACTGTTAAAGGTTGGTTTTAAGTAGTATAATAATCTAGGCTGAAAGTATCATATCACAGGAGGAATTACGAATGACAAATACAGGTACAGATCGCGTAAAACGTGGAATGGCAGAAATGCAAAAAGGCGGCGTAATCATGGACGTTGTCAACGCTGAACAAGCAAAAATCGCAGAGGAAGCTGGAGCAGTTGCTGTTATGGCATTGGAGCGTGTTCCATCTGATATCCGTGCTGCAGGTGGCGTAGCTCGTATGGCTGGCCCTGAAATCACGGAAGCAGTAATGAATGCAGTTTCTATCCCTGTTATGGCAAAGGCACGTATTGGACATATCGTTGAAGCACGTGTTTTAGAAGCAATGGGCGTCGATTACATTGACGAAAGTGAAGTATTAACACCAGCTGATGATGTATACCATTTAAATAAATCAGATTTCACGGTTCCTTTCGTATGTGGATGCCGTAACCTAGGAGAAGCTGCACGTCGTATTGGTGAAGGTGCATCTATGCTTCGTACAAAAGGTGAACCTGGTACAGGAAATATCGTTGAAGCGGTTCGTCATATGCGTCAAATTCAATCTGAAATCCGTCAATTGTCAGCAATGTCGAAAGATGAAGTGATGACATTTGCAAAAAATATCGGAGCACCATTCGAGCTATTGTTGCAAATTCGCGAAGAAGGTCGTTTACCTGTTGTTAACTTTGCTGCAGGTGGCGTTGCAACACCAGCCGATGCTGCATTGATGATGGAACTTGGAGCTGACGGGGTATTCGTTGGATCTGGTATCTTCAAATCAGATAATCCAGCAAAATTTGCTAAAGCGATTGTAGAAGCTACAACACACTACACAGATTATAAGCTTATTGCTGAACTTTCTAAGGATCTTGGTATCGCGATGAAAGGGATCGAAATGAGCACACTTTCCGGATCTGACCGTATGCAAGATCGTAGTGAATAGAAAGAAGGAATGACTATGACAACAATCGGTGTTCTTGCACTACAAGGTGCAGTTCGCGAACATATTCGTTCTGTGGAAGCATCTGGTGCAATAGCAATAGAGATAAAACGTACAGAACAGCTAGAAGAAATCGATGGACTTATTTTCCCTGGTGGAGAAAGTACAACGATGCGACGCTTAATTAATAGCTACGGTTTTTTTGAAGCACTGAGAGAATTTGGTGCGAAAGGAAAGCCAATTTTCGGAACCTGTGCTGGATTGATCTTAATGGCGACAGAAATTGAAGGTCAGGAAAGTGGCCATTTAGGTTTGATGAACATGAAGGTTGCACGTAATGCCTTTGGACGTCAGGTAGCAAGCTTCGAAAAAGAACTTGAAATCAAGCATGTGGCAGATGACTTTAATGCAGTGTTTATTCGTGCCCCATATGTCGTTGAGGTTGGACAAGAGGTTGAAGTGTTAGCAACGTATCAAGACCGTATTGTTGCGGCAAAACAAGGGCATTATATTTGTACAGCGTTTCATCCGGAATTAACGGATGACAATCGATTTGTGGAGTATTTTGTTAAAATGGTGGAAGAATCTAAAAAAATGCTTGCATCGTAGTATTATTGGCTAAATGTACTGTTTGTTGGACGAATAAACCATTTTTATAAAAAGACTTGCATCCTAACATAAAATTATGTATGATGTATCATAATCATTTAAACAGTAATGCGAGGAAATAGTAACAGTTATGCTTTCTAAAGAGAGTCGATGGTTGGTGTGAATCGATGAAGGAATGCTGTGAATCCATCCTTAAACTGGTTTACTGAACGCAGGTTGTAGTAGGTAAACCCGGCTAAAAACCGTTAACATTTTTGAGCCGGAAGAGTTCATCTCTTCAATCAGGGTGGCATCGCGGGAATTATACTCTCGTCCCTATTTTTGGGACGGGAGTTTTTTAATGGAAAAGCGGAGGTGACTGTTCAGAAGCGGACGCATAAGCAATAGACATTCCAAACGCCTGGTTTTTGGCGTTTGGAATGTCTATTGCTTATGACGGCAGCTTCTAGGAACCGTAGCTAGACAAAATAAAAAAGGAGGAACTAAACATGTTAGACATGAAGTATCTACGCAATAATTTTCCAGAAGTAAAAGAAAAACTAGCCCACCGTGGTGAAGATTTATCTGAATTAGATAAGTTTGGTGAGCTTGACATACGTCGTCGTGAATTAATTGCAGAAACAGAAAAATTAAAAGCAAAACGAAACGAGGCAACGAAGCAAATTTCTGTGCTGAAAAAGGAGAAAAAAGATGCAGAGCCTGCAATTAAAGAAATGCGTGAGGTTGGCGATCAAATTAAGGAATTGGATACAGAACTAAAGGATATCGAAAAAAAACTAGAAATGATGTTGTTGTCTATTCCAAACATTCCACATGAAAGTGTACCAGTTGGAGAAGACGAGGATGACAATGTGTTGGCACGTGAATGGGGTGACGTCCCTAAGTTCGAATTTGAAGCACAACCGCACTGGGATGTCGCAACGAATTTGGATATCTTGGATTTTGAAAGTGCAGGAAAGGTAACAGGAAGCAGATTTGTTTTTTATAAAGGGTTAGGGGCTCGTTTAGAACGTGCGCTACTAAACTTTATGATGGACTTACACGCAGATGAGCATGGATATACGGAAATGCTTCCGCCATATATGGTAAATCGCACAAGCATGACAGGTACAGGTCAGCTTCCAAAATTTGAGGAAGACGCATTTAAGCTTGAAGGCTGGGACTATTTTATGGTACCAACTGCTGAGGTTCCCGTAACGAACTACCATCGTGATGATATTTTACGAAATGATGATTTACCGAAAAAATATGTGGCATTTAGTGCATCTTTCCGTTCTGAAGCGGGATCTGCTGGACGCGATACACGCGGCTTGATTCGTCAGCATCAATTTAATAAGGTAGAGCTTGTTCACTTTACGAAGCCTGAAGATTCTTATGAAACACTTGAAACATTAACAGAACATGCGGAAAAAGTTTTACAGCTATTAAAATTACCGTACCGTGTGATGAGCATGTGTACAGCTGACTTAGGCTTCACTGCTGCTAAAAAATACGATATTGAAGTATGGATTCCTAGCCAAGATACGTATCGTGAAATCTCTTCTTGCTCTAACTTTGAGGATTTCCAAGCAAGACGCGCCGGCATTCGCTTCCGTCGCGAAGAAAAAGGAAAGCCAGAATTTGTTCATACGTTAAACGGATCTGGACTTGCTATTGGTCGTACCGTTGCAGCTATTTTGGAAAACTATCAGCAAGAGGATGGCTCTGTGGTTGTACCAGAAGTGTTACGACCTTATATGGGTGGGAAAGATGTAATTAGGTAAATAAAAAAATTCCTCCTTTCATTGATTGGAGGAATTTAAATTTATTAATAAAATGTTTTTTATCCACCATAGTTATACAAAACTTACTACGGTTGAGAGTACGAAAACACAAAATGCCGAAAGTGTAAATGAATTAACCAAACTCATCTTATAGGGACCCTCATTTTTGGTTGGTTCATCCTTAATAGAAATTGCTCCAATAAAACGTATCCCCTTTTGCTTTACATCCATTCCATTGATAACGAAAGTAAAAAGGACGGAAATTATTAACATGATTATTCCGAATGGAAAAAATACATCCTGTAACTGGACGTTTTGCTCGATTGAAAACAAATAAATGAATAACAGCTGCAAAGCAATCAATACAATCAATTTAACCAGTAACAACTTACCCCATCCTTTATAGTTCCATCTTTTTCTTTATATCAGCCAATTCATCCTCAAACTGTAAGGCTTCTTCTTCAGTCAATTCACCATCACCATATCTAACCTTTTGATACAAATCCAAATAAGAAGCTTCTATACCATACCGATCAAACCAGTTTTCAATTGTCTCGGATGTTTCTCTACCTTTTTCTTTTCGCTTAGCCAGTTGTTCGAATTGATACACTTTGCGTCTAATTCGATTATTGGGCTTTTTTGAATTTCCTTTTCTAAATAATGAATTGTTTTTTCCTTTTTCAGTTGGTTCTGTTTCTTTTATTCGAGTGGAAGAGAAGATTTTCGATATGCTCCCCTTACCTTGTGAAATAGCCTTTTTACGTACTAAAAATATAATAACTACTATAAAAATTAGAATAATGATTAACTGGCCAATTCCTAAAACAAACTCGGGCACATCGGTTTCAGGGTAGCTAGTTTTAGGAGGTATAGGATTTTGTTCTCCAATTTTTGGACTAAATTGTGGTTTTGCGACAGTCAGCATCGATACAATTTTATTCCAAATGGTAGCAAGGGAAAGATTGCTAATTTGAAAGAAAGAAAATAAAAGAACACTACCTACCAAAGTCAAACCAATAAACCAAGATGGATAACGTAACGATGGGTAAATATTCATATCTCTTCCAACAAAAATATGGCTTAATTGGTAACCGACAACCATGAAAACTAAAAAGGTGATCGCCATCCAAATCAGATTTGGATCATAAAAAAAGATAACATCTATTGCAAATAAAAATAGCATCCCCCCGATTAACTGTAATTGTCTCTCTCTAGCTACTTCATTTTCCTGAATGATGAACCTCCATACAAAAAACATACCAATTATGAGGCTAATAAATACAGAAAGTCCAATTACATAGTTTGTGAACAGTACCAAGATAGCAAGGTCCACCACATAAATAATATAATTTTTAATTAATCGGATACTGAGAACAAAGAGTACAATGGAAAAAATAATTATAATTAAATAGTTCCAAAAAGGTTTTGAGTAAAGGAATGAAGAATGAATTGGGACTAACAAAAAATAAAAGACAAGACATTCTCCAACGAACTGATAATATTTTGTAATCGTATTATTTGGCTTCATACACATATAACCTTTCTGATAGATAGGCACCATTTTCATTATCGATTACCTGAAATACACGGTTGCCTTGTTTATTCCACTTATTTGTATAAGAGATGCTTTGATGATCAAGTGCTCCGATCACAATTATCATATCCGAAGCTTCAATTGATCGATCGATGCGATGCATAACATTTACAATTGAAATAGCATTATTATCATCACCAATTCGTGCAAGTAATTCCAACATCTTTTTCAAATGATTATTGCCATCCCCTTCATCAAGAAAAAATGGAACATTACCGATCCGTGATGCATTAATACACAACTTCATCGGATATCCTTTTTTGGTAATTATTTGGCATATATATGCTGCTTGTGATAATAATTCCTCAAATTTATCGCTTCGATATATATTTCCTACTGGGCTAATTTCCGCAATATTAACGATAACTGTCCAACAAATATTTTGGTTACGCTCATAAATTTTTGTTTGTAATGTTTGGTTTTTAGCTGACGCCTTCCAATGAATGCGATGGAAAGGATCCGAGTGAACATAATCCCTTGTACCTACGGGGCTTAGCTGATCTTCAAATGGTGAAAATAATGTTACCTGGTTTCCAAAATTATTGTATGGAAATTCCTCTATACCAGCTACTGGTATAGGTTTTGGGTAAATTAGAACTTCCGTTTGATACTTTTCAAGGAGTTCCATATCCACTTGATCAAAATTCAATAAATGAGGAAATACAAGTTGAACATTTTCAACAAGCGATACTCCACGTTTCCTTGCTTGTATCGGAATTGGCATATGGGTTTCACTTTTTCCATGTAAGACAAAAGGGATCTGGTAATGATTCAGCAGTCCCCGTGTCTTTTCTATAAAATCCTCACTGTATACCTTTTGGTTGGTTGAAAATGTGATCTTCGCATTTAGAAAAGGGAGAAAGGAATGATTGGATAGTCGAAGATCTAGTTCCCCTTGGTCCCCTTCAAACATTCGAATGGTTCGCTTCCTATTCTCTAGTATTAGTCTTCGGCCGATTCGCTTATCATAGATTCGAATGAGTAACACGTAAACACCAACCAATCCAATAACCAAGAAAATTAATGTCTGGTTGACTATTAAACTAATAATGGTTAAAGCACCAAGAAGTAGTAGGATAAAATCATACTTTTGTCTCGTATTTTTTATGGAGTTTCTATTCCAATTTGTTTGTTTCATTGGTAAGCTGACTCCTTTTTTATTTGTGTAAAAAATTCTCATTTATATTATAATGTTACCATTTACTTACAGAAAATAGAATGACATTTTTTGAATTATTTAATAATATTATGAAACCTTTGTTTATTTGAGGTAGAACATCTTATTATTTGGGTTATAAGTTATGTTGTTATTAATTTGTTTTCTTAAAATAAAAAATTCTTCCGTTCCAATTGACAAGCCTTTTTTCCCATGATATATTATTACTTGTCGATTACGGAGGTATACCCAAGTCTGGCTGAAGGGATCGGTCTTGAAAACCGACAGGCGGGTCAAACCGCGCGGGGGTTCGAATCCCTCTACCTCCTCCATTTATTAACACAAGCGCATAATTTTGGAGATACGGAAAACCGCTGCATATTGTAGCGGTTTTTGTTATTTTTTTCTCTTGACAGCATACAATCTAACAAGTATAGTAATTGAAATTACATAGGTAAAAGACAATGAACAGGCCAGTAGATGATGAACTAAGCGTAAGAGATCGGAATTCACCGGCTGCAAGATTCCGTCGCTATAGCATGATCGAACCTACCTGGTAGTTGTTAGGATTAAAATCTAACCGCAGACTTACTGCGTTATCAATAAAAGAGTGGGCAGTTAAGCCAATGAAGGTGGTACCGCGGATAGAACCCCAATCCGTCCTTTTATCGAGGACAGATTGGGGTTTTTTCTATTTTAAGGGAGGCGAGATGATGGTAAAGAAAATAACGTTCATTGGTGCGGGTTCGATGGCTGAGGCTATTATTGCAGGGATTATACATGATAGTTATCTTGATGCAAGACAAATTTTTGTTACGAATAAGAATAATAAAGAACGATTAAAACGATTAAAGGATCGCTATGATGTGCATTGTAAGACGGATCGAAATGAGGCAGTAAAAGATGCCGATATAATCGTACTATCGATGAAACCGTATGACTTACCTTCTGCAATTGAAGCATTTAAAGATTATATTCAACCAAACCAAGTGGTTGTTTCGGTTTTAGCTGGTAGTTCCATTGCGTCTATTTCTTCTCTTCTAAATAAGCATGTACCAATCATTCGTGCAATGCCAAACACCTCCGCAACGATTGGTTATTCAGCAACTGCAATAGCTAGGGGCCATAGGATTACAGACAAACAGTTAACGGAGGTCATTTCTCTTTTTAATACAATTGGCACCACAACCGTTGTAGATGAAGAACATATGCATACCGTAACAGGACTTTCAGGAAGTGGACCTGCATATATTTATTATCTAGCGGAGGCAATGGAGGAAGCGGCTGTTGAATCAGGGTTAGACCCGGAGACTGCAAACCAATTAATCATGCAAACAATTATTGGAGCAGGAGAAATGCTGAAGCAATCAGGCGAGCCTGCTGATGTTTTACGTAAAAAAATCACGAGTCCAAATGGAACGACGCAGGCAGGGCTTGAGACACTTGAAATTCATCATTTTCAGGATGCTATTAGAGCGTGTATAGCTAGTGCCCGGGACCGTTCAAAGGCATTAGGGAACCAAAAAAGAGACAATTAATCTTTGTAGGGAATTGTCTCCCTCATAGTTGTTGCAAACCATGGAAATGATTTTAGACTCTCTCTTTATAAACGAATTTTACTTTGTTCCCTGTCTTTCTTATGAAAATAATAAACACTTCCTTCAAAAGCAAAGAATGCGATAAAAGTACTTGCAACGTAAGGATGTGAAGAGTCAATTGCCAAAAATAATAGCAAAGATAACAAGCAGAAAATACCCGCTACACATAAATGAGCTTTTACATGTTTTATCATAGTAAACAATGCTCCTTTTTTGGTAACTATATTTTTTTACTTTAACATAAGCATGTTATTTTTAAATGACACAAAATCATAGTAGAACAGAAAATGAGGTAATTCAACCAATAGTGAATTACCTCATTGTTATTACCGTATAAGTTCTCTCGTTTTCCATTTTCGTGACTGCTGGATGAAGTGTCCCACTTTTTCTAAAATCGGTTCAATCGATTCTTCTTTTTTCATTAAATCATAGTCCGAAATCTTAATGCGTAAAATCGGGCAAGAATTAAAGTTATTAATCCAGTTTTCATAACGCGTGTGCATTTCTTCCCAATAGCTTAGTGGTGTGTTCTTCTCCATTTCACGGCCACGTATTTTAATCCGATCTAATACCTCATCCAATGTTCCTTCTAAGTAAATGAGTAGGTCCGGATGTGGAAAATATGGTGTCATGACCATTGCCTCAAAAAGGTTTGTATATGTCTCGTAATCAATTTTTGACATGGTACCATTCTCATAATGCATCTTAGCGAAGATTCCTGTATCTTCATAAATCGAACGATCCTGTACGAAACCTCCACCATATTCAAAAATTTTTTTCTGTTCCTTGAAACGTTCAGCTAAAAAATAAATTTGTAAATGAAAGCTCCATCGTTCAAAATCAGCATAAAAGTTCTCTAAATATGGGTTTGTATCTACCTTTTCAAAAGAAGTTTTAAATTGTAGTGCATTTGCTAATGCATTGGTCATGGTGGACTTTCCCACACCAACTGTACCTGCGATGGTTATAATGCTATCGTTTGGTATTTGGTATTTCTCCCGTAAGTTCATCGTATTTTCCCCTTCATTGTTTCACTGTTTCCTTATGATTGTTCAAGTGATCCTCTACTCGCTTTATAATCAGATCGAGATCATCCTGTCGTTTTACAAAATCCAATTCGTCTCCATTGATTCGAATAACGGGAATTTCTGGATGTAACGCTTCGAATTGATTCATGTAATCCTCGTAATCACGAGATAACTGAGCAAGATAGGAAGCTTTAATATTTTTCTCCACTTCACGACCACGTTGTTTGATTCGTGCAAGTACTGTATCAAGGCTAGCGTGTAAGTAGATCATCATGTTTGGAACTGGCATATCTTTGGTCAAAATATGATAAATTTGTTCATACTTATCAAATTTGTCCTGCTGCAACGTGCGTTTTGCAAAAATCATGTTTTTCGATATATGATAATCAGCTACTACCGCTTTTTGCTGACGTAAATATTTTTTTTCAATATCTTCTAATTGTTTAAATCGATTGCACAAGAAAAACATTTCCGTTTGAAAACTCCACTCATCGATATCATCGTAAAATTTTCCAAGAAACGGGTTTTCTTCGACAATTTCTTTTAATAAATGATAATCAAAATGGGCAGATAGCTTCTTTGCAAGTGATGTTTTCCCGATACCAATTGGTCCCTCGATGGCTATGAACGGAACCTCTGCCATATGTATTCCCCCATTCATGTCAGATGTATTTAATTTTAGCATAACATCCGGGTCAAAACCATATAACTTAGGAGAAGTCTTTTCATCGGTTCGACAATTTTGTATAATAGACAATGGTCTTTAAAATTTGCCCCCGTAGCTCAGGGGATAGAGCATCGGTTTCCTAAACCGTGTGTCGCAGGTTCGAATCCTGCCGGGGGCGTAAAAACGATTTCCATTTTTAATTATCATTGTTCACAAAAATTGAAATTTATGTTATGTTTATTTGTTGACAATTTTATTAAATATAATTATAATATTTGTGAATTAGAGAATAATTAATAATGAGCTTGTCTTTTTCGAAGGCTTACGTGCCACGTGAGCTACTAAGTAGGAAAAGGGGGGCTCATTTATTTTTGGATCGATAACTGGAATTTACCTTGAACGATTTAGGTCTGAATCTCCAGTGTCTATATGAATGGTTCCAACTATTGGCTATATCACCATCTAAGCCTGTAGTAATGCCAATGTTAAAATGTGGGTTAATTTGATTAATGTTATTGTAAATATTTTTATATAGTGCTTCTTTAGCTACTGTTCTTTTTCCTCTTTTAAATTTTCCTTCTGGTATTCTTTTGTGTTTATCATTTAGTCTGAATTCCATTGCTCCTAGTACTATGTCTAAGCATTGTAAGATTACATGATCATGTGACTTTGCTTCAGCAATATCATCTTTTTTATGGATGATTATTTTATTCTTTCGAAAGTCTTTATCGTATTGCAATTTAAAGATATGATCAATAAAAGCTTGGTTTTTTTCTTTTTTGTCTGGCAACTGGTCGAAGAACGGATGTAAGGAAATAGGTTCATCGTAGTTATTTGAATGTATAAGACCGAATCCGTGTTTAAAGAATTGGTAATAAAGAAGGAAATATTCGTTATCTAACTGCTCTTTTGTAAGATTTATAGGTAAAAAATGGTTGTGGGTAAACATTATCCTTATTTTTATTTTATCCTTTTGAATGAATCTGAAGAATTCATTAACTAACTCTATATATTTTTCTAGGTATACATCTGTAACCTTTTGCCACTTTACTTCACCTTTGAAGTTTAATTCTTCTTTTTTGTAATTCAATGCATTTTTAACTTCATGGAAATCTATAGACCTAACTAGTGCACCACCATAAAAATTACTAAAAAATTCACCGTTTTTAACGGATTCATCATAGTACATGATATATTGCATACTATTCTCCTTAATGAAGTATTTATTGATAATTATATAGACAGATTTTTCTAACTTCAATTATAATCCAAATTTTGTATTTTTTGAATGAATACGAGAGTATGGCAGAAATAAAATAGTACTAGGTTGGAATAGTAACAATGTAAATTACTTTAAAAACAAAACAGGTTGTTCTAAAATAGAAATTAGTTACCTAAATTGTTTAATAATTTTTAATTGCATGTTTGTAATCGGTTACAAAATAATAATGATGAGGTGATTTGATGGAAACGCAACGAATTCCTGCACGAGAAGGGAACCACAATCTGGAAAACTATGAAAATGCCCGCCAAGGATTTTCGTGGGATGAATTGAAAAAGAACTTTAGCTGGAATGAAACAGGTAAAGTAAATATTGCGTATGAGGCAATTGATCGTCATGCGGAGGATCCGAATAAAAAGGATAAAGTTGCCTTACTGTATTCATCACCAGACCGGGAAGAACAAGTAACATTTGATGAGATTCGCAAAGGTAGTAATCAGTTTGCGAACGTATTGAAAAAATATGATGTAAACAAAGGGGATCGCGTATTTTTATTCTTACCGCGTTCACCTGAATTCTATTTAACGTTTTTCGGTATTTTAAAAGTTGGGGCTATTGCTGGTCCACTATTTGAAGCGTTTATGGAGCAAGCGGTTCGTGACCGTCTACAGGATAGTGAGGCGAAGATGCTTATTACAACGCCTGAATTGTTGGAGCGTGTACCACAGGAAGATTTGCCTGATCTTGAGAAAATTGTGCTTGTAGGCGATTCAAATGAATCCTCTGATAAATACATTCATTATGATCAGGAAATGAAGGATGCGTCTGAAGACTTCGATATCGAATGGGTCGATTTAGAAGATGGTATGGTGATTCATTATACTTCTGGTTCAACCGGTAAACCAAAAGGTGTTTATCATGTCCATAATGCAATGATTCAGCATTATGCAACGGCTAAATGGGTGGCCGATTTAAAAGAAGATGACATTTATTGGTGTACCGCAGACCCAGGTTGGGTAACTGGAACGAGCTACGGAATTTTTGCTCCTTGGTTACTAGGTGTGGCGAATGTAATCCGGGGTGGACGCTTTAGTCCAGATGACTGGTACGGAACCATAGATAAATATAATGTAACTGTTTGGTATACAGCACCAACTGCATTGCGAAAATTAGTAAGTGCTGGTGAGGAAAAAGTGAAGAATCATGACTTTTCATCTCTTCGCCATATCATGAGTGTAGGCGAGCCGTTAAATCCAGAGGTCATTACTTGGGGCTTGAAAGCATTTGATAAGCGTATCCATGATACTTGGTGGATGACGGAAACAGGTGCAATGTTGATCGTTAATATTCCTTCTATGGAAATGCGTCCTGGCTCAATGGGGAAACCAATACCGGGAATTGAAGCGGCGATCGTTGATAATGACGGAAATGAACTTCCGCCAAATCAAATGGGCAACCTAGCTATTAAAAAGGGATGGCCATCCATGATGCGGAAGATTTGGAAGCGCCCAGAAAAGTTTGAAAGCTATTTTATTAATGGCTGGTATGTTTCTGGTGACAGTGCTTATATGGATGAAGATGGCTACTTTTGGTTCCAAGGCCGTTTAGATGATGTTATTAATACTTCTGGTGAACGTGTTGGTCCATTTGAAGTGGAGAGTAAACTAATCGAACATCCAGTTGTTGCAGAAGCGGGTGTAATTGGTAAACCGGATCCTGAACGCGGTGAAATTATTAAAGCGTTTATAACGTTAAATGAAGGCTATGAAAAATCAGATGAATTACTAGAAGAAATTCGTCAGTTTATTAAGACTGGATTAAGTGCACATGCTGCGCCACGGGAAATCGAAGTAAAAGATTCGATTCCGAAAACGCGTAGTGGTAAAATCATGCGTCGACTGTTGAAATCGTGGGAGCTTGGTTTGCCTACAGGGGATACTTCGACTTTGGAAGAATAATATATTTCAAAAAGGGATGCCGATTTGGCATCCTTTTTTGATCAATCATTACATTTAATTTTTAAATATGTTTAATATAAACTTTACAGGAACTACTAAAATTTTTGGGGAAATTCTTTAAAAAATCAAATTCATTAAAAAGGAGAGATTACTTTGAAGAAGATAACATCTATTATAGCCTTTGTTCTAATGTGGATTGATTGACGTAGATTATAGAAGTACATAAGACTTAAATACGGTAAACGGATTTATAGTAAAGTTAGAAAAGGAATTGGAAAAGATATGTAAAACCAATTATGGCGTTATTTGGAAGAACCTATTTTAAAAAGTTAAGTCAGCTTATGGACACTTACTATATAATTTACTTAAACATAGTATCCTAAACTAGAGTACTCTTATGTACTCGAAGTTTAGGTTTTTTTAATTTAAGTTATTTAACTATTAAATATTTTATAATTTTTGAAGGACTTTTTAAGCATCTGTCGAAATATTCTTTATAAGCCAATGCAACCATAATCTAAGATTTCCTGGCTTACAAATAATTTTTGGGAGGTATATTTGTGAAACTAAAGAAAATAGTCTTACCAGTACTCATTTTCACTTTATTTGCTGTACCCCTACACTCTTCTGCATATGTTCTGAATAGTAAGTCACTATCACACCGTTTAGATGCTAACTACTGGATTGATCCTAATTTTGACAGCATGGAAACATCCGTTGAATACGGAATATTAGCGTGGAACAGCTTATCAGACATTCAATTTACTGATAGAGTACCACTACCAGGGGCTGATATACAGGTTGAATACGCTGGCTATTATAGCGGGGATACTTATGCAGTTAGTAAAGGGAATGGGCGTATAACTGTTTATAATTTATGGAGTGACTTAAGTACCTATACCAAAAGAAAAGAAACTATAGTACACGAAGTAGGTCATGAAGCAGGTTTAGCTCACACACAAAGTTGGAATGATGATACGTCTGTAATGCGCCAGTACGGATTTAATAATAAACCCTACCCTTTAGCTGATGATATGGCGGGCATTAGAGCCAAATACTAAGAAGGAGGTATTGAATGAAAATGAAAAAATATCTTGTTACCACATCGTTATTCCTTATGGTTTGTCTTTTAGTTATATTCACTTTTGGCGATTTATTCACTGATAGTAAAACAGCTATGAATGATGATGACATATCTTTCGATTCTTCCAACGATGAAAATTTAGTTGTATTTGAAGGAAAAACAGATGGTTTTAATTCACTGGAACAGTTAGAAAGTGAAACACCAATTATCGTGCGTGGCATAAAAGTCGGGGAAGAAAAAACAGTTGTTCATAGATCAAAAATAGATGGAGTAGTAAATGGTGGTTATACAATAAGTAACTTTAAGATAGAAAAGGTTTTTAAAAATGGAAATGATGATAATATTACCACCAATACTATTATACCAATATCTGAGACTGAGTTTTATGATAAGAAAACAAAAAAAACATACACTATAAATGGCTATCAAAAGATGGAAAATGATAAAGAATACTTATTATTCTTAACTAACAAACGGGAAGGAACTTATACTCCGAGAGGTGTTACATTTGGAAAGGTTCCTTTAAACACTAACAATCTAGAAATATTGAAAAAAACAAGCGTGGTTAATGACGATCATAGAACACTTTTGAATACCATATTTGAAGAAGCACGCGAAAAATACGGAAAATAATTAAACTTCTCTACATGTTTCAAAAAGACCACACCAGTTGGTCTTTTTGTTTTTTAATATGTTATCAAAATAGTATGTTAGTATAAAAACAGATGTAGAACTATTATTTTTATGACCTTTTTACCATACTCTATTCTAAATAATAATTAACTAAGGGAGTGGAATTAAATGAACAAAAATTTACTATTTATTATTTTAACAATTACTTTAACACTATTCTTAGTTTCCTGTCAGCAGGTAAAAGACAGCGACATTGTAATCGACCAAGGTGGAGAAATAAGTAACATTGATAAACTTAAAAATTTCATCCAAAATATTGAAAATGACGAAAAGGACAAAATACGAATTGTACGACATACTACTGAAGGAGATCCAATTTATCATACTTTAACGTATACTGGTGAAAACGTGAAGTATATTTATGATAATTCACAAGACGAATATGCAGGATCTAATAAAGGGGAAAAAAGTACAACATGTGATAAATTGAAAAGTAAAAGTTTGGAAGGTGGAACGAAATACTTTTTAAGTGGTTGTTCTTCAAACTTTGGAAATTATTTTAGTTTCCGATTACCAAGCTGACAAATTGAGGAAGGGAACGGCAATTAGTATTTCATGACCTTTTATCGTAGGACTTCTCATACCTGTAGGTGCGTTAAGGAATCAGTCAACTAGCCTTTCTACATTTTATTGTATAAAGGCTTTTTAAAGGGTTTAAATTCTGTTCATTTAAATATGCCTGTACTCAAGATCAAAATAAAGTTGTTTTAACCCTATTAACCTAAAGCTATCGTTAGCACAACATGGGATTTAATATACTTAAAATTGACCTCTATTACATAACATTTCCCATTTAACAATACATTGCATTTTCTTTTCTGATCTAATGTGTAAAATACATGCATTTAAAGTAAAAACATTGATTTTAATAGATTTTTAGTAATTTAATTTTGATAAAATGTCAGGTATATAAATGAGGATGCCTATAACGTATATAATAAAATTGTTGTAAAGTCATATAGCGATTCTGGTAAAAATAACTTAATAGATATAGAGAGGGCTTATTATTCTAATCCAAAGTATTAATTTACACATAGAATAATTGACTAAAAGCTCTAGATACATGTTTTATTTTCCAATCAACGGGAAGACTCATCTATGAATCAACTTCAAAAGGAGCGGATTAGTGATGAGTAAAACAATAGCATGTGTCATAACAGATAAATTTGAAGATATTGAGTATACAGACCCAGCGAAAGCATTTAAGGAAGCTGGTCATAAAGTAGTAACGATTGAAAAGGAAAAAGGTAAGGCTGTAACAGGAAAAAATGGAGAAGCATCAGTTACGATTGATGAGTCAATTGACGATGTGAACCCGGACAACTACGATGCGTTGTTCATCCCTGGTGGATTTTCACCGGATCAATTACGTGCGGATGATAGATTTGTAGCTTTTGCGAAGCATTTTATGGATGTGAAAAAACCTGTTTTCGCTATTTGCCATGGTCCACAGCTGTTAATTACCGCTAAAACACTAGAAGGCAGAAAGGCAACTGGTTTTAAATCCATTCAAGTAGATATGGATTATGCTGGCGCGGATGTACAGGATGAAGAGGTCGTTGTATGTAACAATCAGTTAGTAACAAGTCGTCAGCCTGATGATATTCCAGCATTTAATCGAGAATCATTAAATTTATTGAAATAACAAAGGTAGCCACGTGAACCATTTTGATTTGGTTCACGTGGCTATTTTAAATCGTCGGTTAAAGTCGAAACCTCAGAAACCCCCACTTCAAATTTTGTTAGAAATGAAGTGGTGGGAGTATTCATTCTCTTTTCACAATCGTAAAATTAGCTTGCAAGAGTAGCCAGTTTTGTGGAAATGCTAGACCAAGCTTCCAATAGCTAATCCCACGTAAATTTAATTCCTTTATCATATTAAACTTTGCTTGAATAGACCGTGCATCCTCAAACCATACTTCATGCTGGTTTCCCTGTGCATCGTAATAAAAGAAAAACGGTGCTTGTTCTTCTTGATCGTATTGTATGGCAACATTTTCAGTTCGAGCTAGTGCAATTGCTTGCTGTGGACTTAATGCGTCAGCTATTTCCCCACCTTCTTGATAAGGGAGTGTCCAATCATAGCCATATAAATTTTGACCGAGTAATATTTTTTCGGAAGGCATCACGGATAAAGCATAATTTACAACTTCTCGGACTTCATTAATCGGTGACACCGCTCTAGCTGGTCCGCCGCTATAACCCCATTCATACGTCATCAACACAACAAAGTCAGCTATTTCACCGTGTGCTGCATAGTCATGTGCTTCGTACCAAGCCCCTTGCTGTTCTGCACTTGTTTTTGGTGCAAGTGCGGTGGACATAAGTAGTCCAGCTTGTGATATGCGTTCCTTGGCTTTTCGTAAAAAGGTATTATATGCTTCGCGATCTTCAGGTGGTAAAAACTCAAAATCAAAGTGTACATCTGTAAATCCAACTGATGTTGCTATATTAACAATCGTATCCAATAGCTTGTTCTGTACAGCTTGAACCGTAAGAATTATATGACCCAGTTCTGCACTAAACGCTCCCTCTTCCAAATTTGTTACGACGAGCATAAGCGTCGCATCATTGTTTTCCGCAATTGTTTTAAAGTCATTAAGCGGTGGTGCATCAAGGCTTCCATCTCGATTTACTTTATAACTGAACGGAGCAAGGTACGTAAGAAAAGGTGATACTTTTCTGGCAGCTGCCTCCAATGTTTGAGATACAGTATCTCCGAACGGCTCAATATAGGCATTTGCAACAATTTCTGGTTCTGGTTGTGGTGGAATATATAAACGGAGTCCGACAGGTAGCATATTGTTAACAGGAATATTATTAATACGTGCTAATTCTTGGTATGGTAAACCAAAACGTTGGGCAATCGAATATAATGTATCACCGCGTTGGACAAGATAAAATTGTCCAACAATTGGAATGACTAGTGCTTGCCCAACCACAAGAGCTCCAGGTGAATCTAGTTCGTTAGCGTCAATGATCGCATCAATTGACGTATTATATGTATTTGCTATGTTAAAGAGCGTATCCCCTTGCCTCACAACATGAATCTGCATAAGTAAACCCTCCTCTAACGATGTCTATTACTATGGTATGAAGAGGATTTACGATATATGATTAAGAAAAGAAAAGCGGAGGGGGCTGTTTAGAAGCGGACGCATAAGCAAGGAACCGAAAACGTCTGGTTTTTGGCGTTGAAGTGTTCATTGCTTATGACGACAGCTTCTAGGAGCCGCAGCTAGACAAAGAAAAGCGGAGGCGACTGTTTAGAAGCGGACGCATAAGCAAGGAACCGAAAACGCCTGGTTTTTGGCGTTGAAGTGTTCATTGCTTATGACGACAGCTTCTAGGAGCCGC